>JABSPG010000273.1 GCA_013214445.1 Ekhidna sp.
GATGCCAATTGCAATGGTATTTCTGATAATCACATCTGCATCTTTAGTTATTTCATTCACGGGCACCACAGTACCTACCGTCCAGAACATCGCTGAATTTCCAATTGGAACCTGCCTCAGGTTCACATAAACTCTCTCATTTAAAAAGAAGTCATGATCTTCAAAAGTAAGCGCCTCTCCCTTGGATAATTTAGACCGCAAGACAGTAGGATCTTGATTCTTGATAAAAGCCAATTGATCCACGTACGAATTGACCAGTTGCTGATCAGGGTGGGCTACTATATTGCCTCGATCAGAAATTACCAATGCATAACTTCCCTTGAAAGCATCAAATCCCGTCATACTCATGTACCTATCTGTAGCAAAGTCGAAACCTACTTGACCCTTGTAGAGACTTTCAGTAATAATTGGGCTAACGATACTTGTTCCAACTAATCCCGGCCAAATATTTGGAGCAAACGAATAAGGCTCTGCTGCTCCTGATGTCCTAGCTGCCCTTAACTGATAGTAGAAATTGTTTGGGTCGTAGCTTTTTAGATCTGTTGTATCATGAAATTCGTTTACTGACCCATCTTTTTTTCTGGTATAGGCATGTCTCTCTCTGCCATAATCTTTAGACCAATTTGGATCAATCATCTGATATTCCCAACTGATCCACACTTGCTTCAGATCATCATCGCTGGCTAGCACATTTGTCAAGAGTTCTTTTTCCAGGTCAAAACGCTCGTCAAAAGTTTTCTCATTGTAATCCTGAACGATCATGGCCATTGCTCGAGAAAGAGACAGATAACCTTCAAAATCTGACCTAATTCCATTGGCCTTCTCCAATGCTCCCAGATCAGCAAGTTTCTTTGCATCGTCAATCGACTTTTGAGACATGGATTTCCCCACATAGAAAATGGTGAAAGCATAGGTAAAGAGTGAAGAAAGTAGTACGAGAAAAAGCAGTTTTTGCTTTATCGAGAGACGTCTTAGCATAGTTTAGTTTTAGGTCTAGGTGAATAACAATATTATGTAAAACTCCTGAGAGCTCAAATCAAGAAAACTTAAATACCTTGTTCAATTTCGACTAGAAATGCTTCCAGCCTTGCGCCTGTAATTCCACTACATTTTGACTTCTGGTAACGAAGGTTCTTCCTTTAGATTTTGCCTGCATATATCCAATGGTATGAATGTCTGCATGATTTTTGATCTTATCAAAATCATCTTGGCCAATAGTAAAGAGTAACTCATAGTCTTCTCCCCCATTTAGCGCACATGAATTTGGATCAATGCTAAACTCAGCCGCAGTTTCAAACGCTTGTTTTTCAATTGGCAGCTTATCTTCATAGATGGCGACCCCCAAACCAGACTGTTTACAGATATGAAATGCCTCTGATGCCAATCCATCCGAAATATCGATCATTGCAGTCGGCTGTATGGCCAGATCTTTGAGCTCATGAATAATATCCATCCTAGCTCTGGGGCGAAGCTGTCTTCCTACCACATAATCATACTTATCCAATTTGGGTTGCATTTCGGGGTTAGCTAAGAATTCAGCCTTCTCTCGCTCCAGAATCTGTAGCCCTACAAACGCACCTCCCACATCTCCGGTCACGCACAAAATATCACCTTCCATCGCTCCATTTCTGTAGACCACCTTGTCTCTTTCTACGACCCCTTGAGCTGTGATCGAAAGTACGAGACCACTTGATGAAGACGTTGTATCTCCACCGACTAAATCTACCTTGTATTCATCACAAGCTGCCTTTATTCCTTCGTATAGAGCCTCCACAGCTTCGACGGAAAAACGATTGCTGAGTCCCATGCTCACAGTGATTTGCTTTGGCAGACCATTCATTGCCGCGATATCGGAGATATTTACTGCAACAGCTTTGTATCCAAGATGAGGAAGTGGAACATAAGACAAATCAAAATGCACACCTTCTAAAAGCATGTCTGTGGTAGTCAACAGATATTGATCTCCTAAGTCATATACCGCAGTATCATCACCAATGCCCTTAACCGTTTCATTATGCACTGGAGAAAACTTCTCCGCCAACTTCTCAATAAGACCGAACTCGCCCAACTCTCCGATCTCTGTTCTTTTTTCGTCGCTCATCATCTCTTGGCCTTAGTCTCGAATTTCTTGGCACAGTTCTACGAGTACTCCATTGGCTGATTTAGGATGCACAAAACAGACCAACTTATTATCAGCCCCTTTTTTAGGTTGATCATTTAATATCTGAAAACCTTCTCCTCTTAGCCTATCCATTTCCGCATGAATATCATCCACCTCGAATGCAATGTGATGAATCCCTTCACCCTTCTTTTCAATAAACTTTGCAATTGCACTATCACTTTCACCTTCTAAGAGTTCTATTTTCGTTTCTCCCAGCTGAAAAAAACTGGTAGTCACTCCCTCCGAAGCTACTTCCTCCTCTTTGTAAGAATCCTTGTTAAAAAGTGATTTAAAAAGGCCATTGGAATCCTTTAGATTCGAAACTGCAATGCCAATATGTTCAACGTTTTTCCACATATTAAATGTCTTCTACCCGTCCAATATGTATCGCATACATATCAAAACGACGATTTAATTATATTTTTGTATTTTGAATATGATTGAGCGTATTGCTCAATTACTAAGTTTACAAAAATGCAGGAACTTTCAGTCGATCTGAAAAGTTTACGGATATATTGAAGGAATGGAGTTAAGAACAGATATTCATGTAGAATCTGCAAAGATTCAAAACGAGATAAAAAACTTTCTGGGACTTAGGAGTGATGAGGTCATATTTGAGTTTACTAACAACGATGGTAAGACAAAACTTGACTTAATCACCATCAATCCGCGTCATAATCAGTCTTTTTTGTTCAAGACCATCAATGGATTTGACAAAACGGACGTCTTGCACAAGATGCTTGATTATGTTCGAACCCATAAAGAGAAGGAAAGTTCTTTTACCATCCAATGGATGATGAAAGGCATGAATGAACTACAGACTTCTTATTTCCGAGCAAAAAACATGTATGATGCCATGGATAAATTGTATTATGGCAGAGACATCAATAACCTGACTGTATTTAGTATTGTATTAAACCCTGTGGCCTGATGATAAATGTAACCGATAAAGCGAGAGAAGAGATTGTAACACTATTAGACAATGAAGGAAAATCATTAGAGCATAATATCCGTGTTTCGGTAAAAGGCGGAGGTTGTTCGGGATTGATGTACGACCTTTCTTTCGATCCTGAAATCCAAGATGCTGATGAGGTATTCGAAGATAAAGGAGTTAAAATACTCGTCGACAAAAAGAGCCTACTTTACTTATTAGGGACCACACTCGATTTCTCAGATGGGCTAAATGGTAAAGGTTTTCAATTTGTTAATCCAAATGCATCCAGAACCTGCGGATGTGGAGAAAGTTTCTCCGTTTAGGAAAACACTAAAGCTTACTAAACTGAGTTCACTAAATACGGTTACTCTTTCCTTTTCGTAGCGTAGTCAAGAGACTAATATCTAAACTAGTTTTCTTGAAAAAGATTTACGGTTCGAAGGAATGAATCATTCCTCAATTTGGGGCACTAGTCCTATCGGATTGTGGATTTTACAACTAGGCATGCGCTAGTAAGCCCTAACCTCAACTCCTTTCATGAAGTTAACAAACGCTTTGTTGACGACTCTATTACCTCCAGGCGTTGGATAGTCACCCGTAAAGTACCAATCTCCTAAGTGATTTGGACAAGCTTTATGCAGATTATCCACTGTTTGATAAACCACTTCAACCTCAGCATTCATTCCTTTGGGCTTCACGATCTCAGTAATTTTCTGGGAAACCTCTTCATAAGTAAACTGATCATAAAGCTCCTTCACATGATTTAGTGGATTGGGATCAGACTGAGTAGCTAGGCACTTATCAAAAACTTCATCTAGAAGCTCTTCTTTATCGTGATCTTTTAGCAATTCAAGTACTGCTCTAAATGCCAGAAAATCCTTCATCTTACTCATGTCAATACCATAGCAATCAGGGAATCTAATCTGAGGAGCAGAAGAAACCACAACAATCTTTTTCGGCTCCAGTCTGTCCAGTAGCGTAAGTATGCTTTTCTCTAAAGTTGTACCTCTTACGATACTATCATCAATAACAACTAGTGTATCAGTATGCTTATTGATTACTTCATAGGTCGTATCATATACGTGAGAAACTAGTTCATCACGACTACTATCATCCGTAATAAACGTCCTCAATTTGGCATCCTTAAGGACAAGCTTCTCCACTCTAGGCTGAAAATTCAACATTTCCTCGATAGAGTCAGCACTTGGTTTCCCCTCTAGGATGACTTCCTTCCTTTTAGCTATCAGATACCTTTCTACTCCCCTCATCAGACCCAGAAAAGAGGTTTCAGCCGTATTGGGAATGTAAGAGAAAACAGTATTCTTAAGGTCAGAACCTATGGATTTTAGCACTTGTGGTACAAGGAGCTCTCCAAGATTTCTTCTTTCGTTGTAAATATCAGGATCTGTACCTCGCGAAAAATAGATACGTTCAAAAGAACATGACTTTCTTTCTATAGGCTCGATGAACTGCTTTTGTTCATAGTCCCCTTCCTTGGAGATGATTAACGCGTGACCTGGTTTGACCTCTTCAATCTGCGAATACTCACAACCAAAAGCAGTTTTGATCGCCTGCTTCTCTGAAGTCACTACCACCACCTCATCATCTGCGTAGTAGTAAGCAGGACGAATACCTGCAGGATCCCTGGCAACAAAGGACGCACCGTACCCTATGATTCCAGCCATGGCATAACCGCCATCAAAATCTTTGCATGATCTTTTTAGTACTTGCTCAAGATCTATCTCTTGCTCGATTTTATAAGTGATCTCTTCGTTGGTATAATCATCCTTATACTTATCAAATATTCGCTGGTTCTCTTCATCCAAAAAGTGACCAATCTTCTCCATTACGGTTACTGTATCCACTTTTTCTTTAGGAAACTGACCGAGTTCCACTAGTATGTTGAATAGCTCCTCTACATTGGTCATATTGAAGTTTCCAGCCATTACCAGATTACGGCTTCTCCAGTTGTTTTGCCTCAAAAACGGATGGCAATTTTCAATGCTATTCTTGCCGTGGGTACCATATCGTAAATGGCCTAACCATGATTCACCAGTAAAGGCGTAGTTCTCCTTTAGCCACTGGGCATTGGTCATATCGCTATCTGGATCTCGCTGTGCCTTTTGATATTTCTTACTGATTTTACCAAAAATCTCCTCAATTGGATTGGCATTAATCGTACGGTACCTAGAAACGTATCTGTGACCTGGTGGCAGATCTATCTTAATACTTGCGATTCCAACCCCATCTTGCCCTCTGTTACTTTGCTTTTTCATCAACAGATACATCTTTTTGGCAGCATAGGCAGGCGTACCGTATTTATCGATGTAGAATTGAAGGGGTTTTCTTAAGCGGAGATGGGCTATGCCACATTCGTGTTTTATAGGATCACTCATGGTTGATATTAAGCAAGTATTTAGCTTTCATTACCAAATCAGGTACAAAGAACATT
>JABSPG010000274.1 GCA_013214445.1 Ekhidna sp.
CCAGACAGGTACTTGAAGAATTTTACTAGGTTTGGAACTCTGATTTTGAGTGGATCAAATTCAGGGGAAGCTTACAAATATTATTGAAAAATCGGGATAGTCTAGATAAGTGTCATAAATCCGATAGGACAATTTGATTATCTTAATTCAAGAATTCATTTGGCTAAATTTTAGGTACAAACCCCGGCCATGGTCGGGGTTTTGTTTTGTAGAAATGATTCCAATTGAAGAGTTATTCTATGAGCGGTAGAAGACTCATCAACCACCACTTTAATTTTGCGCTCTATTATGCCGCGGGTACTTTTCATTTGTTTTTACTGCGTATCCTTAATCCTTGCCGCTCAAAGCGAGTCCATTGAAATTAGGAGAGCAAATGGTCAAATTCAAATTGATGGAGACCCAACAGATGGGTCATGGACCCTAGCTGATTCAGCATTTAACTTCACTCAAAATTTCCCAACAGACAGTCTTTTGGCAAAAGCTCAGACTGTGGCCAAGATTCTTTATGATGACGATAACATCTATGTTCTGGGCGTCATGTATAATCTGCCCGATACTAGAAAATATGTGACTCCTTCGCTCCGAAGAGACTTTAGGGGCGCTGCAAATGACAGTTTTTCGGTGGTCCTCGATCCCTTTTCTGATCGTACAAATGCTTTTTTGTTTGGTGTCAATCCTTTTGGAGTTATGAGAGAGGCACTTATAACAAATGGAGGAACTGGTGTCGGTAGCTTTTCATTGGACTGGGATAATAAATGGTATGCAAAAGCCAAGCAATTTGATGACTATTGGGTGGTAGAGATGGCCATTCCTTTTAAAACGCTACGGTTCAATGAGGGTGCAGATTCCTGGTTAGTGAACTTTTATCGTGTAGATAGCGAGTATGCCGAACGAAGCACATGGTCTCCTATTAAGCGAACATTTCCCATTTTTAACCTAGCTACTACTAAAAAGCTGAATTGGGATACGCCTACCAAGAAGCCAGGGACTAACGTTTCAGTGATCCCGTACATAGCTACGAATTCCCAACGAGATTTCGAGGAGAATACAGGGGATGATTTTAGTCCTGCCGCAGGATTTGATTTAAAATATGCGGTAACGCCTGGGTTGAATTTGGATGTGACTGTAAATCCCGATTTCTCGCAGGTTGAAGTGGATCAACAAGTGACTAACTTAGATCGATTTGAGATCTTCTTTCCGGAGAGAAGACAGTTTTTCTTAGAAAACGCTGACTTGTTTTCGTCTTTTGGTACAAGAACCACTCGTCCATTTTTCTCTCGGAGGATAGGAATAGCAATAGATACTTTGACAGGTCAAAATGTACAAAATCAGATCCCGGTTGGTGCTAGATTAAGTGGGAAGCTCTCGGATGATCTTAGGATTGGGGTCCTATCCATGCAGGCTGCTGGAGATGATGCTATTGGGTTACCTTCTTACAATTATTCGATGGTGAGTCTACAGCAGAAGGTATTTAGTAGATCAAATGTGAATTTTTTCGCCGTGAATAAACAGACCTTCGAATCTAAATCTGAATTTGATACTACCTCATTGAATGCATACAACCGGACTTTCGGTTTTGAATATCGACTAGCGAGTAAGAACAACGCTTGGAACGGTAAGGCTTTCTACCACCGGACAGCAGGGCCGCAAAATATGGATGATCCATTTGCTGCAGGTGTGATCCTGAACTATGACATCCAGAAATGGTCAGTTGATGTGTTTTCTCAAATGGTAGGTACTGGGTTTAATCCCGAAGTTGGATTTGTTAGAAGAAATGACATTAGACAGCTAGCTACTACGATTCAGTACCTATGGTTTCCTGCTCGAGGGGGCATTCAGAGTCACGGTCCGGCATTTGATTTCGATATGTTGGGAAATGACGAGTTTGGCTTTCTGGATTGGGACTACAACCTTCAGTATGTCATAGACTTTCGAAATACTTCAAATTTTTTTATGCGTCTGAGGAGGCAGTATACTTATCTTTTTGATTCCTTTGATCCAAGCGGAACTGGCGGAGTGGAGTTGGCTGCAGATACTGACTATACTAATTTTCAGATCATAGCTCGATATGAATCTGATCAGCGAAAGAAGTTTTTCTATGAACTTAACACGAGATCTGGACAGTACTTTAATGGAGATAGAATTAATCTCCAAGGTTCAATTGGTTACCGATACCAACCTTTAGGTTTCACGTCCATAGATTTTGCCTACAATAGTATTATTCTACCAGCGCCATACACGACTACTTCCTTGTACCTCATAGGTCCTAGGTTTGATTTCACGTTCAGTAGAAATATTTTCTGGACCACATTTGTGCAGTACAACAGTCAGATTGAGAATTTGAACATTAATACGCGATTCCAGTGGCGTTTTAAGCCTGTGTCTGACATCTTCCTAGTGTATACAGACAACTATTTTGCCGATCACGAAGGTGGATTTATGATTGGTCAACCACGAACTCGAGCTTTGACGTTCAAAGTGACTTATTGGTTGAATTTGTAAAAAAACACAGATACCTCTCTGGTTCCATTACTGTGATCTAAATTGCAAATACAATTTTCGTTTTTTCTATTAATGATCGTATTCATTCAATGCTAAAATGTTTACTTATCTCTTTTCTAGTTTCGGTAGTCCACTATTCATTTGGGCAATTTGAAGTCGAACTCTTTTCCAGTACTCGATCACCTGCAACAGATCTAATAGAAGTACATGCATTGTATTATGATCCAAGTGTTATCCCTCCTAGAAATTCTGATTTTGAAGTGAGCAACGCTGAAATAGTAAGGTTATTGCATGGTACTGAAACTCCAGAGCTTTATTCGCAGACATATTTGAGAGAGGGTGTATATGACTTTGCAGTAAGTGAACTCGATAGCATAACTAGGTTAATATCGACTGGATATGAAAAGAGGCGGCTTAAATTCTACGATGGTGATCTTTTTACGGAACTGGAGTTAGAAGATTGCTTGAAGTGTAATGAATTTGAAATTTTTGAAGATACTATTTATATCATCTCAGCGGAAAGAGGAGAAATTAGAAAATATGATTACGATGGAAATACTTTGGATACTTTGTCAATCAAACGAACTTCTATCTCTCTACGTTCTAGGCGCACTAAAATACAAAACAACCAAATCTTTTATCTAACTTACAATGGTCTATTTATTTACAATTTATCTGGGAGTCTGATAAAAGTTATTGGAGACACAACTGCCAACAGTCAAGAAATTAATTTTACAGATTTTCAGCTTATGGATAATATGGTCTATATCTCAGATAGTAGAGACGATAGGATCATGTCCTACCTCTTAGACGGTTCATATAGTAGCACTATTGATATTGAAAATCTTAGTCCTAGATCCTTTCAGATTGTTGATCAAAGCATATATTATTTAGCCTTGGAAAGATTAGGAGGTGAATATTTAAATCAAGGAATATATGTGTCTGATTTAGAAGGTAGAAATGTAAATAAGCTCTTCATCCCTTCAAATCGTCCATTTATGTATCAGGTAGTTGGAGGTAAAGAAGGGGGTGTTTTTGCCCAGATAGGTGATGGACGTTTTGTTGATTACCGAATCTCAAATAAATCAAAATCTACTATTTACTTAAATCCATTAGCGGACGGTGTAACAACTATAAGTTTGCCAGAAGGTGCTCTTAGTAATAGCGACGGTTTACCTAATGAAGCATCAAATACGTTTGCTATTGTTTCTGATATTTCGATTCCTACAGCAATTCTAGAGTTTAATGAGAATTTTGATGCTGAAATAAGTATTTATTTATCTTTTAGTGAAAGTGTGACTCTGTCAGGGGATATATATGATGCTTTTGATTTACATGGTGCCAATATAACCAGGATTGACTCGCTATCTACAGATGGAAAGTTTGAAATATTTTTAGAACCAACAATTGAATCTGGTGAGATAAGAGTTTCTTTTAAGGAGAATCGTGTAGGAGATTCTGCAAACAATTGGAATTCGCTATCAGAGGAACTGGTTATCCCTTACTTTCCAAGAGACATAATTGTCACCCTAGACGCAGACACGATAGACTTCCAAATGAAGGATACTGTAGATATTGAAATTTCGTTTAGCGATGTAGTTTCTCCATTACGAATGGAAGATATTGAGTTGTCTGGAGGATATATTCTGGAATCTTCCTTTAGTGCTGTAAATGATAGTTCTTATCAGATGAGTATTATTACTCCCCCTGAAAGTGAGATTTTTATCGGAATGGAAGCTAGTAGGCTTTTTAATACTATAGGAATTGGAAACGAGCCTTTGCCTTTTCACTTTTTCGTAAAGGATAGAACAAGACCAGAAATAGAATTGGCGTTAGATGATCAGAAAGACTTGCCATTAAATACGTTTCCTATCATAATCCGAATAGACGATCCTGTTTTTGATCTTTTTGTAGACCCAATTTATTGTTTGGCTTTTCCCTCAGATTGTTTTGGTCCTGAAGATGTATCTGTTTCGGGGGGATACATCTCAGATTTTATAAAAGTTGCGGATGGACTATACAAGTGTGATTTGATTTCCGACCAAGGATTTTTAGAGATATCTATTGCTGAGAACCTCATGTTCAATGTTACAGGATTAAGGAATATAGAGTCAAATATTTTACAAATTGGGGAACCAGTTTTAGGTGTCGATAAAAATCCTATCAGATTTGGTTTAAGAGAAAATGCTTTAACATTTGATCTCTTGAAAGAGCAAACAGAGAGTCTTGTGAAAGTTATTGATCTGGAGGGAAGGGTTATTCAAGAAAGAATGTTTTTTAATCAAGTAAATGAGATGGATATTTCGCATCTCCAAGAAGGAATCTACATTCTAACCATCCAGTATAATCACGAGATATTTATCACCAGATTTAAGAAATAGAATATGAGAAATATCTTCTTTTCACTCTTTCTTTTTTGCTTAATAGCAGTATCCTCTAGCTGTGAGGAAGAGGATGAGTTTATTCCTGTTATTCCTGTAGCTTTTTTTAATTTGGAAGAAGAACAGATTGATACTTTTCAAGAGTTTGAGATTGTTAGTCAGTCTACTGATGCAGTTTCCTATTTTTGGGATTTTGGAAATGGAAGCACCTCAACTGACGAGATACCAACTCATTCCTACAGCGAGATAGGAGACTATGTTGTGTCTTTAACCGTGACAAGTGAGACAGGAGATACTGACACATTAAGGAGAATAATTTCGGTTTTAGATAGACAGTTAGTTGCACTATGGTTACGTGAATCTAAAGTTGAATTGCCTCCAGACCTTTTACTTTTCTTTGGTAGTTCTGATGACATTGAAAATAACTACATTTTCACAATCAAAAATTTTGGGTTAGACAATTTTCTGCCGTTTGGAGGAGGAATCAGCTTGCCAAGTCCATTATTTTTAAAAGAGCAGTTTTTTATAATGCTTATTGAAAACAATGCCCCATTGAATTCTTTTGATTCAAATGACATCCTCTTAGGGGGTACAAACCTAGATTTGTCTAAAATCAAAGGTGAAGTCAGTCCCTATGGTGGGTTTATTGATCTTTCTAACCTCATAGATTCAGAAGGAAATCCCACGGAAAACTATACACTAAGAATTGGATACACCTTAGTTGAGTTGCCAGACTAACACATCAGCGTCAAGCATGGAAATGCTTCTGATATAAGTATTAATTGATCCCATCCTTTAGCCCCACATTAGGTATTAATATGTTTTTTGCTTTAGCAACTTTCATGACCTCTAAATATATTTTGGACGCATGTAAGCTTCCCCTGAATTTGATCCACTCAAAATCAGAGTTCCAAACCTAGTAAAATTCTTCAAGTACCTGTCTGGG
>JABSPG010000275.1 GCA_013214445.1 Ekhidna sp.
CAGACAGGTACTTGAAGAATTTTACTAGGTTTGGAACTCTGATTTTGAGTGGATCAAATTCAGGGGAAGCTTACAAAATGAATATTCCTTCCAAGAAAAAATCCTTGAGAAATCACCATTTGATTTGGATGACAGTATCTCGATAAGATCAGCCTTGAGTACTATCGCTACGAGTATTCCGCAGATTATTGAAAGCTTCATCACGAATCTCTCCCATTCAGAGTCTGTCGATTCCTCTTTTGTCTTAAACTGGAATGCCCTAAAAAATTTTTTGCCTTCTTTTATTCTTAGTTTTAAAAAATTCGCTATTCTCTCACTTATTAGGCTAAGAATGAAAAGTAGAATCGCTATCGAAATGAACTTGTCCTCCATTACTCATTCAAAATGCTTATCAAAAAATCTTTTGTTTTCAACCCATACACGCCATCTACTTTTAGTCTGCCATTGGCTTGTAGTTGCTTTACCGCTCGTTCGGTTTTAGGCCCAAAGTCGCCATCAGCAGTTCCTACCGGATAGTCGGCCATGTTTAGGGCTTCTTGTAATCGTTTTACTTTATCACCTGTATTTCCTTTTTTCAAGACGCCATCCGGCAAGTTGAGCATGGTAGATGATTGGAGTTTCCGGAATCCCAGTACCGTATCAGTAGGATAGGCGGAGAGGGATACTTGATTTCCTTGGTTTCCTCCTAAGCAATAGACTCTGGTTGCATCTTTGGAGTAGCCGGTGAAGAACCCTACATGTCCTTTCCAGCTTTCGGGAGATTCTCTCCAGAAGACTACCACATCACCAGGTTCGGGGTTGGAAGTGTTGCTGCCTACATGTAGCCACGAGCGAGCATTCGCTTTTTTGGAGCGCTTAAGATCGCACTTCATTGCTACCCAGCTCACGAAGATGGAGCACCAGGGAGTCTCGTCATCGTTTACCCAGTCAAAGCTAGACTCGTGTGCGTACTTCACGATGGTCGGGTTATCTTCCGCTCCCGCGATCTCTTTCACGCCCAGTTCTTGAAATGCTATTTTTAGTAGTTGGCTCATTTGCTGTTGGTTGTAGACTCAGATTTTACTTTATTCTTCTGAGCTCATTCCTTTGTTAAAGTTTAGATAAACAAGGGCATGACCTTTCGACCATGCCCTCCAGCTGATTCATCTAGATGAAGAGTTATTGCTGTTTTTAGGAACTGACCTTAGCAGTTCGCCTACAGGTTTTTCAAGGATTTCCGAGGGAGCAAATACTGGTTGATTAGGGTGGAATGTATCCATTCTGCTTACAGATTAAGTGATGTAATTGGTATGGGAATATCATTGTCAATTTTTAATATTGGCAAACCAAAGAGGGATTATTCAGGCATTTGTGGAAAACTTCCCCGTAATTGGTCAATGTTATTAACCTTGGTCAATCTAATTGACTATTAAAGCGGATTTACGCGAAATCATGTATGTTCGCAAATGACCGAATCAGTGGTAATCTATAGGGAGGTGTATTGAAGTATTTTCATCAAAATATGAAGTTATTGCGAGAGCAGCACAAGCTCTCGCAGCAGCAGATGGCC
Source organism: Ekhidna sp. (assembly GCA_013214445.1). Classification (GTDB taxonomy): domain Bacteria; phylum Bacteroidota; class Bacteroidia; order Cytophagales; family Cyclobacteriaceae; genus Ekhidna. The sequence continues at coordinate 1,550 of JABSPG010000275.1, forward strand.
GACTTATTTGACCTGAACGTATCCAGTATCAAATCGTACGAGGGAAGCTCCTTCCCCAAGATCGAAGTGATCGTGCAAATCACCCAGTACTTTAAGGTAGATATGAATAAGTTCATGACGCTTGACATGCAAAAGCATTCCGTCTACCAAGGGGAGAAGACCAACATAAATGAAGAGGTTCGTAACTTAAAGAGGGATTTATTTTTTCATACCGGCTTGAATGAAAAGCAACAGTTTGCCTTTTTAGAAGCGATGGATTTGGAAGAGCTTAAAAAACACTACATGGTGCTGTTCAAGACGAAGGAACATTTGGTTAGGGAACTGTCCGAACTGCAGGAAAAGTACATTAAACTTCTCGAAAAAGTCAAGAGAATCTACTAACCTAAGCTCGTTAATATTTCATTGTAATTTAATGTCTTAACATCTAATGCATTTGAGTTAAATCTATTGGTCCTCAAGCCGGACGGGCTTTTTCTTATTTCATTGGCAAAAAAGAAATCGGATCGCCGAAGCGACAAAAAGCCTAGAAAGATTTAAACTCAATCGCTAATAGGAGCGATTTCAAACAGTAAATCTTTCAAAACTGCTTGTATAGTTTCTAGCGCTAATTTTAGAGTCAATCTGGGATTACTAGGGCACAAGGTCAGGACTGTCTCAATAATTATTATTTGTTGTACTCATATCAATCTAGGTTTTTGCTACTGCTCTTATTTCAAAAAAAGCAGTTTTAAACAGTCGCATGCGTTTATGTGCATAAGTCTTCGTGGGTAGAATGGTCAATATGATTGACCTTGGTCAATATGGTTGACCTTTCAAGACGAAATTTTACTCAATGATCCACGATTTAGCTGGGTTTTTGTGAGAAACGCACGATGCATTCTTCCTCAGTGAGTGCTAAGAAGCGGTGACAAATGTGAATTAGAGGAATCTTAAGAGGCCAAACGCTCTTTCTGTACTTCTTGGTACAGTTCAGGGTTCAGCTGGTACAGCATGATATCGTTGTGTAGGGAAAGTCCTGCGATTTCATGTCTGGATCGCTTGCGATACCACAGGTAGAACGCCAGCCCAATGATGAAGAGGGTGGTCAGCACGGCTATCACCACATTACGCTTCAACTTCACTTCGTACAGGTGCTTTTGCATTTCGTACTTTGCAATCAGGTGCTGGGCACGCTCGGCTTGGTATTGCTTGTTTAGGTTGTCCAAATTGGCATGGAGCTCCAGGTAAGGTTTCGTTAGGTTGATTAATTGGTCGCTATAGGCCAATGCTGCTTCCAGATCGTTTTGCTGTTTTGAAAGCGTGATCAGTTCTTCAAGTGCCAGGTTTAGCTCAGCGATGCTGGTATTTGCTGGATCTAGTTCAATTAGCTCTTTGAAATAGGTAATCGCTAAATCCTGATTCTGGTTAGCAGACGCTAAAAAACCGAGGTTATTCAGTACGATTGCTGTTTGGCTAACGTCGTTTAGTGACTGAAATAGCTTAAGCGCCTCTTTCAAATATTTTTCAGCACTTTGCAAATCATTCGTCTTTAGCGATATATGTCCTAAACTGTTCAATGCTTTTGCTCTATATCTGGCACTTTCCTCAATCTTGTCAGCCAGTGTCAAAACTTCTGAATAATGGTATTTGGCTTTTTCAAATTCCTCCAGTTTTACTTGACTAAAACCTAGTTCCAGATGTGTGTCCACTAGATCGATGGTCTTACCTTGAGATTCGAAATAGGGCAGGAGTTCTTTTTGCGTCGCAATTGCCAAATCATACTGTTCGGCTAAGCGATAGGTCTTTCCAATATTGTACTTAGTATATGCTTGTTTCAGTGAATCGCCCTTTGTAAGATCTAGTACCCGTCCAAAGTAGTCTATTGAGAAATCATACTTCAACAGGGTACGATGGGCGAAAGCTAGTTTTTTTAAGGTAGCCTTTTGACCTTTTATGTTTTTTGATTCTTCGTATAGTGTAAGTGCTTTGTAGTAAGCAATGATAGCTTGATCTTCTTTATTTAGACCCCTGGCTAATGCTAGCCCCGTGTAGTAGTGGGCTTTGGCTCGATCTTCTTTACTTAAGTCCTTATTTTCTAATAGTTCATCTAGTAGTGAAAGGGCTTCATTTGGCGATTGGAGGTATAGCTCCTTCACTTTTGAAAATCCTTCGTCGGGGGTCAATACGGGATGTGCAAATGCATCATTAAAAGCGCTAAGAAAAAAGAGGAAAACAGTGGCTTGAATAAAAATAGATCGGGTCTTCATAAGCATAAAACCTTGGTATAAGGCTTCAAAGTTATGATTAATAGATTAAAGTACTGCCAGCAGAAACTGACAGCACCTTGATAAATTGTATAAAATGGTTGTGTTGCATGCTATAGCTCATCGTCATCATCATCTTTATCGTCTCCTCCAGATGGGTTCCCTGCCGGGTTTGTGTTTCCCTCTGTTAGTTGAAGATCCAGTGCTTCCATATCCTGGATATTTAGTTCTTCCAAGTCGTTTTGTTGGCAAGCCACAGTCATTCCCATAAGTAGTATGGCTGCAAGTAGTGTCCTAAGCTGTTTGTTCATATCAGTTATTTATTAAATTGAAACATGACGTAACATTACAGCTTGACGGTGTTAGGATGGAACCTGTTTTTCAACCACTTACCAATAGGTTTTGCACAGGAAACTGCTGTCGTAAATTTTGAATAGCCTATAAAAAGGCGAGCTACCTTAAAGGCACGATGTTATACGACACCATGAGGAAAGAAGAATTTCAACCAATTGATTAATAGACACTTTCTAATGAAGAAGATTCTTCACTTCGTCCAGAATGACTTTGAGAGGCTCTTTGCAAAGAATGAAGCTCAAAGCTGCGATTGCCTGACCCCCCATCTAGTCTTTCCAGCCGACTATTTCTACTCTAAATACACCGCTATTTTCCTTTCACCTGTGATATGAGCCGATGAAACAGTTTTGGCTAGGTATGATTCCGTCGAAGTTTTCTTGTATTAAATCAAAAACACTCAAAACTATGATGATTAACACAAGAAAATTTTTAGGAGCAGCTATCCTGAATCTGTTGGGATTAGCGGTAATGGCTCAATTGAGCACGCCTCCTGGCGGAGGAAGTCAACGATCGATGGTTCGCCAACACCTTGGTGGAGTTGGAACCATAGAGATCAACTACAGTAGCCCGGGAGCAAGAGGCAGAACCGTTTATGGCGGTGTGGTACCTTACGGATTTAACAACCTTGGCTTTGGGATTAGTAGTGCGGATAATCCGTCACCTTGGAGAGCGGGTGCGGATGAGAACACTACTTTTACTTTTTCTCATGATGTGTTGATAGAAGGAAAGGAACTTTCCGCGGGAACTTATGGCTTCTTCGTTGCACCTACTGCTGATGGCCCATGGACGGTTATTTTTTCAAAGGATAACAGTCATTGGGGAAGTTTCTTTTATAAAGAAGCTAATGATGCTTTGAGGGTGATGGTAGCAGCAGAAGAAGAGGAATTTCATGAATGGCTCACGTATGAGTTCATCGATCGACAAGCCAACTCAGCTACTGTGGCGCTCATATGGGGAGATAAAAATCTACCGATCAAGATAGCAATGGCAGATCCGATTGGAGCGCATATGACGAAAATCACTGAAGAGCTTAATAATCAAGCTGGGTTCACCTATCTAAATTGGGTAACTGCCTCCAGATACGCATCTGGGGTAGGAGAAAACGAGATGGCAATAGACTGGGCAGAAAATGCCATATCAGCACCATTTGTAGGGCAGAGAAACTGGACAACCTTGTCCAACAAAGGAGCCGTCCTTACCGCTGCAGGCAAACCAGATGAAGCTTATAGTTTGATGGATGAGGCGATAAAGTTACCAGGAGCGACAGCTGGAGCCATTCATCAGTACGGTCGACAACTTATTGGATCGGGTGACAATGCAAAAGCTCTGGAGATATTCAAATACAATCATAAAACAAACAAAGGTGCATGGCCGACTAATTATGGACTTGCACGTGGCTACTCTGCTTCGGGAGACTTCAAAAAGGCGTTGAAGTATCTTAAGCTAGCCAAAGCTAATATTCCTGCAGGGGATACGCAGAATGGTCCATTGATCGATCAAAATATTGAAAAATTGGAAAGAGGAGAGGATATCAACTAATGACAAAGCTTGGTTTGATTAATTAGTCAAATCATATGCAGCAATTGAAGTTGCTGGTTTTGCGCCATTGAACAGATAATTATAAAAAACTCCTTCTCAAATTTTGGGAAGGAGTTTCTTTTTTGGGTTAGCAAGG
>JABSPG010000276.1 GCA_013214445.1 Ekhidna sp.
ACGACACCAAGATTTCCTCAGCATGGAAACTGGCCTGGAGCTATTCCTAAAGTGTATAGATGGCCGTATGATTACAGCAAACCTGGGGCTGAAGATGACTTTATTCCTCAGACGGTACCTTATTCACACACACCTGAATCAAATCTAGAGCATGAGAACGAACTAGGTTCTAAAGAGGATTTAACAGGTGTTGAGAAGGTTTCTTAAAACAAAATATTTTTACAGAATAAACACTATAACCATAGGATCAGTACTCTTACTGATCCTTGTTGGTAGTGTTGTTCGCGTTTCAGGATCTGGTATGGGTTGCCCTGACTGGCCAAAATGTTTTGGTCAATATATCCCTCCAACGTCAGTATCAGAACTTCCCCACGACTATCAGGATGTTTACAGGTCTAAGCGATTGGAAAAAAACGATCGGTTGGCTGCATATTTTCTGAAGTTTGGATATGAAGATCTTGCTGTAAAGATCACATCAGATCCAGCGGTTCTTGTTGAGCAAGAGTTTAACGTGACTAAAACTTGGATAGAATACATCAATCGTCTTCTTGGTGTTGTAATAGGCTTTCTTGTTTTGTCCAACATGGTTCTTAGTTTCGCTTTGACTGGTAAATCAGTTATGATTCCCATAGCTGGCATTGCAGTGTTTGTCTTGACGGGATTTCAGGGTTGGGTTGGATCATTGGTGGTTTCTACCAATTTACTCCATGGCTTTATCACTTTTCATATGCTTTTGGCGGTACTAATTGTAGCAATACTTATTTGGATGAATGTTAGCTCTAGAGGTTTAGATCGAGTGAATGATAAGACTTTATTTTTCGTACTCCTATTTACTACCATTTTGTACATTCCGCAGCTGATTTTTGGAACTGAAGTTAGAGGTGTAGTCGATGGCCTTTTGCTATCTACGCCAGGTAGGTCTGATTGGGTTAATGAACTTGGGTCTATTTTCTACATTCACAGATCCTACTCTTGGTTGATTTTGATTGGATGTTTTTTTATTTGGTATCGTGCAAGAAAAGTGCAATTATCAGATTATCGAGTTTACAGTAAACTATTAGTAGGTATGGTGGTTTTGATTATGCTTTTTGGAGTGGGTATGGCAAGATTTGGATTTCCAGCTTGGCTGCAGCCGCTGCATTTACTGTTTGCTGTGTCAATTTTTAGCATACTGATTTATTTAAATTTGCGTACTAATTTGAAGATATGAGTATACCGGTTTCGCATATTGAGTTATCTGTAAGTCTACGAGCAAAGGCTTTTTATGAATTGCTTAAGCCTCGATTATCCTTTTTGGTGGTTTTTTCATCTGGTTTTGGATTTATCCTCGGTAATAGTAGTGCCTTAAATTGGTTGGATTTTACCATGTTTCTTTTTGCTGGCTTTCTTGTTTCAGGAGCATCGGTTACCATTAACCAAGTGATTGAGAAGGACTTTGATTCGGTGATGAATAGAACAAAGGGTAGACCCATTCCAATGGGATATATAAGCCAGACGGAAGCTTTAGGATTTAGTATAATAGTTGGTATCCTTGGTCTTGCATTGATGGCTTTATTTACCAATTTTTTGGCGGCAGGTCTTTCACTGTTGTCATTAATTCTGTACGCTTTTATATATACTCCTCTCAAAAGAGTGGGCCCAATCGCTGTTTTTGTTGGTGCAATCCCAGGTGCTTTACCTCCCTTGATCGGGTGGGCTGCTGCGACAGGTATCGTGTCCTACGAAGCTATGATCATATTTGCAATTCAGTTTATTTGGCAATTCCCACACTTTTGGGCCATAGCATGGGTGTCCGATGATGATTACAAAAAGGCTGGATTCAAATTACTGCCAGGTGGCGGTGCTAGGGATTTAAATACTGCCATAAATATCATGGTATATACTCTTTTCTTGCTACCGTTAGGGTTATTGCCTTCCTACTTTGGATTGACTGGGTTAACGAGCGGTGTAGTTGCTACTATATGTGGTGTTTTGTTTCTAGCTCAAACATTTAGCTTGATGAAAGATACTTCCAATCAAAAAGCTAAGCGAATCATGTTTGGTTCGTTTATCTATCTACCGATAGTACAAATTACGTTCTTAATAGACAAGCTATGACAGGTGAAGTTGAAATGAAAAATAATCAGGTCAGATCCATGCATCCCCAGAAGTTTGCCATGTGGCTCTTTTTGGTTTCTGTAATAATGATCTTTGTTTCGCTCTCCAGTGCGTACATAGTAAAAAAGGGAGTGGGTGAATGGGTGTACATCGATTTCCCGTCTTTGTTTCAGTGGACCACTTTAGTAATTATAGCAAGTAGTGTTAGTATGCACTTTGCGTACATAGCTGCAAAAAGGAATAACATCAAAAATATTCGAATTGGCTTAGCCATCACAGCATTACTTGCAGTGGTATTTATTGTTGGACAATTGAGAGCTTGGGGCCAACTTGTTGAAGATGGTCACTATTTTGTTGGAAATCCAGCTGGATCGTTTATATATGTATTTACTGGACTTCATGTGATTCACCTAGTGGGTGCAATTGTCTTTTTAGGAATTGTATTAGGTAAAGCATTCAGGTATCAAGTACATTCAAAAAGTATGGTTCGGATAGAAATGTGCACCACATTCTGGCATTTTCTTGGTGGACTTTGGTTGTATTTATACTTATTTTTGATCGTTAATAATTAAAACTTTAAAATCTAGCATAATGGCTGAATCGGCTGTAGTAGTAGAAGAAAATAAGAATATCTGGGACGGTGGAGTCTCCCCAATGAAAGTGAGCTATGGAAAGCTGATGATGTGGTTCTTCCTATTATCAGATGCTTTTACTTTTTCTGCTTTGTTGATCACTTATGGGATGATTCGATTTAGTCACCCAGCTTTTGAAGGAAGTGTTGCTGATTTTAAATTTTCACAAGAGTACTGGCCAATTCCGGAAAAGGTCTTTGAGGCTTTCCCTGGCATGCATTCCCTTGGTATTGAAAGTGCTCCATTGGTGTTTGTTGGCATAATGACTTTCATTTTGATTCTTAGTAGTGTCACTATGGTTCTTGCAGTAGAAGCTGGTGAGCGAATGGATAGAAAAGGGGTGGAGAAATGGATGCTTTGGACAATCCTTGGAGGAATCATGTTCTTAGGTTGCCAAGCTTGGGAGTGGAGTCATTTTATCCACGGATCAGATATGTCCATGAATGCAATTGGTAATGCAATCATGGGAGCCGGTTTGACGGCAAATCAGTATGGACCTCCAAATTTTGCAGCGCTATTCTTTTTTATAACAGGCTTTCACGGTTTTCACGTTTTTAGTGGGATCGTAATAAATTTTATAATTTTCTACCAGGCCACAGTAGGTATACTTGAAAGAAGGGGTCATTACGAGATGGTTGAGAAAACTGGTTTGTATTGGCACTTTGTTGATTTGGTTTGGGTATTTGTTTTCACCTTCTTTTATTTAGTATAACACCGAATTATTATCGAAATGGAAAATCATGTAGCAGTAGAGGCAAAGCCTGTTGACAAGAAAAAGATTGCTAAAATTTGGAAGGTGGCTGGAATTCTTGCAGTACTAACGACTGTAGAGTTTATTATAGCTTTCACCATTGGTGCAGGTGCAGCAAGAAATTTTCTATTTATCGCCTTAACCTTGTGGAAGGCTTTCTACATTGTTTCTGAGTTTATGCACTTAGGCCATGAGAAGAAGAGTCTTAAGATGTCCATACTACTTCCTTTGCTTTTCGTTATTTTCTTGATCTTCATTCTAATATATCAAGGAAGTGCGATTTACGATTCATTGTATTAAGTGTGAAGAGTAGAGGTCTTAAGCGCCTTGTTGTTTTTGTGGTGTTTCTGGTTCCAGTGTGCTGGTATCTCTTCTTGCAATTATTTGGTAGTAATGAGTTCTCATTAGTTAGAGTTTCTGGTTATCCATCTGATTGTAAATCCTATAATGAGATCACCATTTTGTCAAAGAATGACTCTTTGAGTCTGGTTGAAACGAATTACATGAATCGGGTAATCTTCGGAGCAGAGAAAAGAGCGGCTAGTCTTGTTGTTGAAGAACAAGTTTTTTTTGATTGCATTAATCAATCTGAATCTGATTTAGTTCTAGTAAGTAGTAGGGGTGTATACGGAGGCTATTCTTTAAGTAGAGCAGGAGTAGACCAATTACTTACGGAGCTAGATATTTTGACTATTCAGGAATCCTATGGAAAAGGAACAAATAGATAATAAAAGATACCTGAGATTCATTTATTTGATCTCTATACTCATTCCAGTCGTTGTTGCTATCTTGATTTTTTTCCCAGCAAAGGCTGGATTTGCTGGTGATTGGGTGAAGGTTTTACCTGGAGTGCACGCTGTAATAAATTCCCTTACGGTAGTGGTTCTGTTACTTGCCCTGATTGCGATAAAGAAAGGTAATGTAAACCTGCATAGGTCGCTGATGACTGCAGGACTTTTATTAGGCGTGCTGTTTCTTGTGTCATATGTCTTGTATCACTCAAACGTAGAGTCAGTTAAGTTTGGAGATATTGATCATGATGGGGTAGTAAGTGATCTGGAAAAAGAAGAAGCTGGCACAGTTAGGACCATATACTTAAGCATACTAGCTAGTCATATTATGTTGTCAATTGTGGTTGTACCTTTTGTATTGTTTGCATTTTACTATGCATTATCCGGAAACATTGAACGACATAAACGAATCGTGAAGTTTACATATCCTGTCTGGCTTTATGTTTCAATCACTGGAGTTGTAGTCTACTTGATGATTAAACCGTATTATTTTTGAGCATCATGAGAAGGATTGGATTTACGCTTTCGATTTTTGTGCTGCCAATTTTGGCTCAAGCCCAATGCGCAATGTGTCGCACACAAATCAAAAACAATGTGAGCGCAGGAGAGACAACACTCGCTGAGGGACTCAATAATGGTATAATGTTCTTGTTTTTCACTCCCTACATTGTTGTGTTTCTGTTGATCTTTCTTTGGTTTCGATACAGCAAAGTAACAAAACGGGTTAGTCTTATCGAGCGCATTAAGGGCTAGGTCCTCCATGTTTAGTGTTGTAGATCTTGCCTTTATTTTTAGAAAGGTGTAGTTACTACTTTATTTCGATTCTGTTTCAACGGCTTTGTGGTAATTATCAATTCTTATTTGATAAATGTAATCTGCATTAGCAAGACGAATACTTTATCTTTCCGTATGTGAGTCAGAGGTTTTCCTTCATTCTTCTTTTGGGTTGTTTTGGCGCTCTGCTAATTAATCATGTTGTTATTGATTGGAAGGGGTATGAGTTTAGGAAAGCTCAAGAAAGCCTTGATTATATCCTGAATGAACAACTGGCAGATTTACAGTCCTGGACACAGGATGAAAATGTTAATCCACTCTTTAGGAAAAGAACCCTATGTTTCGGTCGGCTATCCGAATGGAGTGACAATCGTCCTTTTACCAGCACACTTTCTCAAGATTCAATTCAAATTGTTTCCAACGATCAGGGTATTTTTCTTATTCAGAAGCTATTGGTGGATGATTGTATGTTTGTTTCGTCCCATCAACTTTTGGAACAGTATGATATATCTAATCAGTACCTTAAGAGTAGGCTAAGTACCTTTTTGTATGAGGGTATTGAAGGATTGAATGTTTCTACTTCCGGGGAGTTTGATTCCATTTCCTTTGACGTGCGAGGGATGCCTAGTGAGATCATTGACTCATTGGTTACTATCATTATACTATTTGTATTGCTGATGCAATACTGGAGGTACTCCTCAATTAGTACGCAGACCTACATTTTTGGGTCGTTGATCATGGTAGTTTTGAGACTACTAACGCTCTATTTTGAT
>JABSPG010000277.1 GCA_013214445.1 Ekhidna sp.
GATAAAAGCCTGGCTAATCATTATTTATCAAATAAATGTCATTGATATTTAAAAAGATCCATCGTACTCAAATGGAACAAACTTTCCGTTTAGCCCTTCTAAAATAAATATTCCTTCTGCTGAATTATTAAGATCCAAAATATGCAAAGCATCATCTTCCCATGCTGACCATATAAGGAGATCCCTAGACTCAACCACTTTCAATCCTTTCAGTGCTAAGCCTGGAAACGGAACGGTACCGAAACGATCCAGATCAATCACCTTTTCAATATTACTGCCATCAGAATCTGCTCGCATCAAAGCAGCTGCTTCAGTGTTGTTAAAATATATTTTGTCATTTCGATCGTCATAGGCTACTCCGTATCCATAACCACCATCTTCATAGTTGATGACTTGAGACACCACTCCTGAAGCAATATCTAATTGAAAAACAGATTCAAATCCTTGAACAGGCGTAATGGTGAAGAGCTTTCCATCCTTTAATTCCATGTCACGAACTGCACCAAAACGTCCACTAACAACACTTCTAAAGGATTGCTTGTATTCACCGCTCTCAACGTTATATGTCATTATCAAATTGTCATAAGTTAAAGCGATATGCAAATCACCCGTCGATTGGTTAAATTCTAAATCTGAAACTCCTGGCAGATTATCAAACAGAATTACAGGGTTGTTCTCTGATAGACTATTTTGAATGATAGCGTTATTCGTATAGTCGTAATAGTAAACCGTCTTATTTGCTTCGTCTAGGGCCAAAACACCGGATGGGTTGTATGGTACATTGTATAGCACTCTTCTGCTGTTAGAGAATATATCTGCTTGATTCAAAGTGCTATCTGAAAAAGATATATATAGCAAGCTAAGCTTTGTGCCATTCTTCCTAATAAACACTTCCTTCTTAGCGGAAAGCCGCTTTCCTTCTCCAGTTTGGGCGCTTAGTTCTACCACAAACTTACCTGCACGCTCGTAACTGTGCGACGGATTCATCTCTGAAGAAACCCCTCCGTCACCAAATTTCCATTGAAAATCACTTAGATTCTCGGACTGGTTTTGAAATACTATCGACTCAGCTGTTTGAAAACCATTGCTACTTTCCACAGAAAAAGCGAGGTTCCCTGTTGCAGTAGCTTCAGATTCATCAGTGGTGCCGTCAAGGAGCTCTGTCCCATCTTCATTCAAAACCACTTCTTCTGTGTCATTACAGGATATTAATACCACCGAAAAAAGGATAAAAGCAAAGTATACTGTTTTCATTTCTTACTTCTTTTATATTAAACAATGCTGCACCTGAACTAAAGAAAATCTGTAGTTCTAGAAACTGCTTCTAACTAGTAAATAAAGAAACATAGAATTGTTTCGTTTACAGAAAGAAACTGACTGGTATGATTTCTAAACTCAGTTGTATTATTTGTATCCTCAAAAGGACTTTTTGAAATAAGTAAATAAGCAAAGAGGTGATAAAGAAATCAAGAATTACAACACCATGGAGACCGTAAAACTGAATTCTGTCTATACGAAATCTAATTTTCGTTTATGTACAGAGGTAATACGCTTTGTCTCGGCACATTTCTCTTAGTTCCTTCTTTTTGTCAGCAGCCAAGAGTAAAAGCCATGCGATGAGTAAACTTTTCCCCCAGCTCCTCCATGTTGATCGCTTTTAAAAGTCGTAAAGACTGAAGCGGATTTTTGAATGCCTTGAGCGTCTAAGCGATCGGTTTCCATAAACGACCTATTCAGCTGATTTTGGAAGTAGCTGACAGCTGTTTGAGGATATTCGTAATCTACCACAGGGTCCTCATGATTGTGAATAATCCAAATGGGCAGATCTGTAATCTGATCGCAATTTGACTTACAAGAGATTGCTCCAGCAATGGGTACAATAGCTGCAAACTTATTCGGATGCCGCTTTGCTACTCCCCATGTGCCATGACCACCTCTACTCTCACCTGTGAGATAGACTCTGTTGGGGTCGGCGTTGTATTGCTTTATTGTCTGATCAATTATTTGGGCTAATCCATCAGCATTATTGAACCACTGCCTTTGTTCTCGGGAACCCGTACGCATGTGTGGGTTCACGATTAGGAAAGAGTCAGGAAGGTTTTTTTGTTGATTTAAAAAGTGATAAACTGGGCCACCATTCTGAACAGTGTTAGGGTTTGGACTTGCGGACGCATCTCCTCCTTGGAGGAACATGATGATTGGCCATTTCTTTTCCATTGAGTAGTCTCTTGGGAGGTACAGCCAATAAGCGTCTAATACTCTGTTTGAGAATCCTTCAGTGATCAGTACTTGTTTACCAGGTTCGGGTTGTTCGGAACAACTAGCTAAGCAGGCGAGCGATATGAGGAAGAATAAAGGATATCTTCTTTTCATAATGCATCAAGAAAACAAAACAGCTAATACCAAGCAATAGAATCTCTTTGTTTGGGGCAGAATTATCTTCTATGTGGTGAATTGATCAAATAAAATGCTAGGTGATAGGAGAGGACCTTGCTAAGGTTTCTTGGATTCATGTACTTTTCACCAATTTCCTTCTTATTCTGAAAGTGTTTTAGTTCTTCTAAAGTGGGTCACCACCTAGCAATTGCGATATTGTTTAAATAATTGATTTCAACAGTTGATATTAAGAATTGTAAAGTAAGATCAGTATTGGAATCAATAATTTTTCAGTCCAGAAAATCATTTGCCAGACACGACGATATTTAATATTCGCTTATTCAAAAAGTCACTTTAATTATTCTAAATTGTCTTGAAAATAATTGTCATATGTCTAAAGAAAGCTACGAAGAATTATTGCCTACCATTGAAGCAATATCACAGGAGGATACCAAAATACCGAGTATTCCAATAGATGTTCTCTTGCGGGAATCAGCTAATCTGGAGATGAATAGCAAAGAAGATCAACAGCAACTAATCAATGTAGGAATACCACAAGTCTTTTTTGATGAATTGAACAAACGAATAGGTGCACTAAGTTATGCTGAGAGCCTCTGGAAACAAGAACGCTATACAAAAGAAGAAGCAGCCCTAATCTGGACTGAAAAGAACCCAATTGCCTTGCAACTCCGAGAAGAATTGGAGCACAGCTTTCATTATGCTTTTCGTAAGCACGAAGACTTGCTGGCAAAAGTGATGTACATAGAGGAAGGGACAAGTAATGAAGACCTTGTTCAAGATCTTTATGATCTGGCAGTATTAGGAGAATCTAATTCAGAATTGCTACAAGCAATCAATTTTGATTTTGATGAACTTAAGAAGAGTGCATCGCTTTCTGAGGAGATGGGCGCTTTGTTGGTTGCCATGAATGGTGAACGAAATGATAGTACTGAAGCAAAACGGATCAGGGATAAAGCCTACACTTATCTGAGGGAGGCCGTGGACGAAATTAGAGAAGCAGGAAAATATGTTTTCTGGAAAAACCCTGAAAAATGGAAGATATATGCTCGAGAATAAAGCATTAGAAGTCTAAGACACCAAATAGCCTAGATACTAAAACTGAGATTAAGTTTGATAGACATAAAAATTTGGTTTTTAGTCATTGTATTGACCACATTACTTTGATCAATAAATGACTCTACAAAGAGGAGCATTCAGATAATGAATTTGATTCTTCTTGCGTAGTAAATGGATTGTTATCCTTTACTGTTCTTCCCTTTCTTTATGCTATCAAAATTGAAATTGACTAATTTATGATCACTCGGATTTTATTCTGAGAGATTTATCTATAGAAAATTCTTTCTTCTGAGCAGCGTTTGGATTTGGTCTTGCTGATGCTCTCCTCCTGAGAGGAATATGCTTGTTGGCTGTTTTTAAATCTAGACAAGGTGGTGAATTGATGAAAAAAAGCAAGGTGATAGTGGAGGGTATTACCAAGGTTTCTTGCATTCATGTACTTTTTCCAATTTCCTTCTTATTCTGCCGCTGACCATTCAAAGTGCGCTGGTAATCGAAGCTTTTCACATTTTTTGCATCATTTAGAGACATTACATTCAAAATGATGATGAATATGCAGGATAGTTTACCACAACTACTTGGACGCATTAGGGCCTTGCAGAAACGACTCAGAAGTGAAAATGTAAATACTTTACACGTCAGAGAGTACTCTCAGTTAGTAAGGAAATTTAGGAAACTCTACAAGCCAGAAATTGAATCCCGGCTTCTTGAGATTTATGATGAGTATTTTGAAGACGATTCAATGGAGTCAATCGTAAGTTACTTATCAGATGAAGGGGTTTTAGTATATGGCGAGGACCTTCCTGGCGTTGAGGGGACACTACACATTTTCCTAAATCCCATAAGGCTTGAGTTTGTATCCAAGCGTGAGGATTACAGCACGTGTTTGTGGAAGGCTGCTTAATCAATAAGAAGCCCCGCTTTGATAAAAACGAAGATTTGATCGATTCATTCTAAAAGTTGCATGGGACAGATTTAAGGTAGTTCGTCTCGCCATACTTCATCCTCACCATAGCCTACCTTTTCATTGGGAAGAGTCAATTCGTATTCCAGGGCATACTTATCCCAGTCTGCTTTCAATTCGGAAAGCTTATCAGGTTCGCTTGAAGCTAGATCAGTGGTTTGGGAAGGATCATCTTTGAGGTTGTATAGTTCCCAGTCACCTTTTCCGTAGGGCTGATCGTAATACTCAGCTTTCCATTGCTCCTTCCACACAGCTCTTCTTCCGTAAAGCTCCCAACAGTGAGCTGTGCCTTTTTTGTGAGCATAGTCTCTTTTTCCAGTAAGCCAATCTAGTAGAGAGATACCGTCCATAGAATACACTCTACGGCCTTCAAAGACACTGTCTGGATGATCAACACCTGCAAAATCCAATATGGTTGGTGCCAAGTCTTTTACCGAAATATATTCGTTACTGATTTTTCCTTTCAAATTTTGCCATTTGGGGCCTCTTATAATCAGAGGAGTTCTTACGCCTCCCTCTGTAGAAAACCCTTTGTACCACTTGAAGGGCAAGGAACTTACCTGAGCCCATGACGGACCAGTGAACACATAAGAGTTTTTCCGTCCGATGTTTTCAAGACTATTATCAAACTTCTCTGCCACCCATTCTCTGGTGTCTACAATGTTATTGATATTGTTTCCTTCTGCACCATTATCAGACATGAAAATGAGGAGCGTATTGTCGTACTGCTCTGTTGACTTTAGATGTTCAATGATTCTTCCAATATTGGCGTCTAGCCGCTCGACCATAGCTGCATAGACCTCCATTATTCTAGCTGATTTGGCTTGATCATCAGCACTTAATTCTCCCCACGGAATTACATTGGGTGTAAGTGATGGAGGAGGAGCGTTCTCCGAAATTATGCCCATCTCCTTCGCATTTTTAACACGTGCCAAAGCTAGTTCTTCGTATCCGTCATCGTACTTTCCTTTATATAGATCGATGTATTGATCGGGTACCTGAAGTGGCCAATGTGGAGCTGTATAGGAAATATAAGAGAAGAATGGCTTATTTTCTGAGACGCTTTCAGAGATATGTTCTATTGCTTTGTCTGTATAGAAATCAGAAGAGTAGAAACCTTCTGGCAAAGAGTCAATTAGAATCGAATCTTCAAAATATAGTGACTTCTTATAAAAGGAAAACATGGGCTGCATGTCATCAAAATGTCCGGCACCCCCTTGCAGAATGCAGAATGATCGATCAAATCCCCTTTTATCCGGCCACAAATCAGGGTTATCAGCAGGATAGGCCTGATGCCATTTTCCAGAAATGGAGGTATGGTAGCCATTTGCTTGTAGAATTTTTGGAAATGTCACCACATCAAAATTTAGGTGTCCT
>JABSPG010000278.1 GCA_013214445.1 Ekhidna sp.
CCCTTATCATTGTTCATATCCCCTCGTATCCTGGCTCATGACCTCCAGTATCCTGGTCCATGTACACCATTATCCGGGTCCATGCTCACCCTTATCCTGGTTCATGCTCCCCATTGTCCCGATACATGATCTTGATGTTACTTCCACTTGGTACTTCCATTTTAGAGGGAGCAATGCGATTCAGGAATTGCTGCTTTTCGTATGGAATGGAATGAAGCAGTACCTCATACAGATTGATTTTTTTAAGATCTCTGGGATTCCGAACTTCTTCCAAGTAGGGAGCTAACCATTCGTCATTCGTCATCAGCAAAGTATCAGTACTAAAGTCAGGCCAATCCTCTGATGGAAGCCACTTTTTCAGACTCTTCACTCTGTTTTGAAGCTGTTCTACTTCTTCAGTCCAATCTAGCAGTGTACTTCCTTCTTTTTTAATCGCTTCGATGACTGCTCCCTTGAGCTTATCGGGTTCCGGTTCTGGTAATGGTACAGATTTGAGTACAATGTTGCCGATGCGAAGGTCTAGACTGGCATTCAGCCCGCCATCTTCTGTATCCCACTCCACCACTTCCACTTCCTTTACTCTGGAAGCCAGATCTTTGGGGTTCAAAGGAGAAGCTAGAAATATTTTTCCCATCCCATCACGAGCATCCAAGTTGGCGATAGCCAGCCAAGCTTCATGTGCAAGATCATCTTTGTGCCCTGCCATAGCGATTCGCCCGTTGGCCAGCTTAAACTGCGCATTATTCCCTGGTCGAGCAAAAGCAATTCGCTCAGGGAATGCGTGCGTCAACAGTAGACCTGTCTCATATGGGTCAAAATCGTCGTTTTCTACTTCTGCATCAAACAGTTGACGATACGATCCCGCAATCTTCTCTATGCGATCAAACCGGCCACCTTTTCGCCCCTCTCTACGGTGTGTCCTCAGCACTTCAATCCGGTTGTTTATATCTATCCCTCCGTCTTTACCTAGTGGATCACGCTCCTCCAAGAGCGATGCTACATCTGCAGCTAAACCCACCAAATCTTCTTCTTCAGCCATCAACATCATATGTGCCAGTCTTGGGTGACACGGCAGCTTGTGCACTTCTTTACCATGTTCCGTGATTCTCCCATTTTCCAAAGCATCAATCTCATGGAGGGTTTGAACTGCAGCTTTCCAAGCTCCTTTGGGTGGCGGAGATAACCACGTCAAACTCAATGGATCACTGATGCCCCAGCTAGCCAGATCCAAAGCCAAGGAGGACAAATCCGATTCTAGAATCTCTGGGGTGCGATGCTCCTGCAACCGACTGTCTGTCACCTTAGACCACATACGGTAGCACACACCTGGACTCAAGCGCCCCGCCCTTCCAGCTCGCTGAACTGCTGAATCTTTCGATATCTGCACGGTTTCTAATCGGGAAAGACCTGCTTTAGGATCCCATTTCATTGTCCTACCAAACCCTGTATCTACGACCACTTTTATTCCCTCAATGGTCAAACTAGTCTCAGCGATGTTGGTAGCCAAAACCACCTTTCGTCTCCCTTCCCTATCTGGTAAGATCGCTGCTCGCTGCTTGTTGTAAGGAAGCTGTCCATAAAGCGGATGTATGGAAAATCCTCTAAGCTTTGATTTAAGAATGCCAGCGCATTTAGCTATCTCCCCCTGCCCCGGCATGAATACCAAAATATCTCCATCGTGTGCTTTTGTTGCTTTCACCACGGTATTGGCAGTCATTTCAGGAATCATGAATTGATCGTGATCTCCCTCATACAGAACATCAACCGGGTACTGCCTACCCTGACTCTCTACAACAGGCGCCTTGAGTGATTGGGTTAGCTGAAGCATATTGAGAGTAGCAGACATCACCATGATTTTAAGATCTGGCCTTAGCACTTGTTGCGACTCTCGACACAATGCCAATGCCACATCCGCATGTATGCTCCGCTCATGAAATTCATCAAATATGACCAGTCCCACTCCCTCCAATGAATTGTCACCGTGCAGCATACGTGTCAAGATCCCTTCGGTTACTACTTCTACTCTAGTGGCCTCACTGACCTTAGTCTCAAACCTGATTCGATACCCTACTGACTCTCCTACCTGCTCTCCAATTAGCTCTGCGAGCCGTGTCGCAATGGAACGGGCTGCTAGTCTTCTAGGCTCCAGCATAATGATCTTTTGTCCCTTGAGCCAAGCCTCTTCCATCAAAGCGATGGGCAATAAGGTACTTTTCCCTGCTCCGGGAGGCGCGTGCACAATCAGGGTGTTTTCATTGGCTAGTTGCGATTTTACCTCGTCAAGGATTTCGACTATGGGAAGATCTATGGACTTGGGATCAAATGACATGGCGCGAAGTTAATCCGATATTCACGATGAATATTCACAACTAAGAATTACAAAATCCACAAAAATTTAGGGGTAAAATCAATAATTCTTCACTAATTATTACACTTAACTACTACACATTGAACAACCCTCGATTTACTACGTTTTTGCTTCGAGTTTTTCAAATCGGCTTATTGGTGCTTTCTTTCTGTTTGCATGGACAAGAAGGATCAATAAGTAAATCTGATTCATCGACAGTCACCATTTTTCGGGTAATAACAAAAGATGGAAATCAATACACTGGAAGTATAATCGATCTAACCCAAGATTCGGTAAAACTAAAGACAACAAACATCGGGATTATCAGTATCCCACGTGCACAGATAAGTACAATTAGTGAAACCTCTAGCTTAGACACCATCAATGGATGGCCTTATCACTTTCAGACAACCAATTATTTTGCATCAAATAGTGGATATGGTCTCCAGAAAGGCGAAGGTTATTATAAAAACATTTGGCTCGTTTTCAACAACTTTTCTTACGGAATTACTGACAAATTTTCTTTGGGTATTGGAGCTATTGCCTCCTTCTTCTGGAATGAAGCAACCCCAATTTGGGTGACCGGCAGGCTGACCACTCCTGTTATTGAAAACCAACTTAACATTGGCGGAGGTGTGCTTTATGGAACCGTTGAATCATCCTCTTTTGGACTCTTCTACGGAGTTGTCACAGTCGGAACCCGCGATCGAAACATTTCATTTGGGTTAGGGACCGGTTTTTCGGATGGTCTCTTCGAGGATACATATATTAATTTAGACGCAACCT
The DNA here is from genome assembly GCA_013214445.1 of Ekhidna sp. Classification (GTDB taxonomy): domain Bacteria; phylum Bacteroidota; class Bacteroidia; order Cytophagales; family Cyclobacteriaceae; genus Ekhidna. Next base: position 3,134 of record JABSPG010000278.1, read on the forward strand.
TTAGAGCCACTAAAAGATTCTATTTTGTCGCCGAAAGCTATCACATAGATAACTTTAGAATGACGTTGTTAGGAGGAAAATCTATTTTGGGTAGATCTAGCTTAGAATATGGAATCTTAACTTCAAATGAATTTGATTTCTTGGGAATTCCTATACTTGGAGCGACCTTACCTCTCCATAAATAGCAAGAAACTACCAACTATTCGTCCTCTAAGCCATTAGTTTTGCGCTTCATTTATAATAGAACAGATCTTTGATTTGACTGATTATTGGTAATTGATGCGAAGGAAACCAAGGAACAAATTTGTAAATCGAGGCGAGGTATTTGAAATACTCATTCAAAACTATGCCTTTGGAGGAAAAGGGATTGGAAGAATTAGTAATGAACATGGTGAATTTGTTGTTTTTGTGCCAAATAGCCTTCCAGGACAGTATGTCAAGGCTCAAGTAAAAAAAGCGAGTAAGACCTTTGCTGAATGTAAGCTATTGGAGGTACTAGATCATTCGGATGATGAAATAGAAGTTCCTTATCAACAAATCCCTGGCGCTCCATATATCAAACTGCCCATAGAGAAGCAGCATCAATACAAGAAGCAAAGTACCATTGAGCTATTGAAGCGGATAGGGAAGGTTGCTCACATCGAAGATTTATTCGATGAGTTTATTACCTCTCCAAGCACCTTTCACTATCGAAATAAGATGGAGTATGCTTTTTCTGCAATAGGCTATGATCATGAACAGAAAACCGATGTAGATGAATTTACACTTGGTTTCAAGAAAAGAGGCACCTGGTGGTGTGGCGATGACCTTAAGCGTGATTCTGGACTCTTTGATGAAGCGTTGGAAAATAAACTGAAGTTGATCAAAGAATACTGTGAAAAAACGGGGCTACCTCCTTGGCACGCACCTAAAAGGATCGGTTTCTTTAGATATCTGGTAGTCAGAAAATCGTTCGAAAGCAATCAGCTGTTATTCAATTTGGTAACGACCTCCTCAGATCTTGAAAATTTCAATCTGGAGGAATTCTCCGACTTTCTTGTTTCGCTCTTTGGAGATAGAGTGGCCGGACTGCTACATACCATCAACGATGACATAGGAGATAGAGTAATCGCTACATCAGGAGATGTACGGTTGGTTTACGGGAAGGACAAAATAATAGAGAAACTATTGGGGCTTACCTTTGAAATAAGCATGCAAAGCTTCTTCCAGACCAACCCAAAATCAGCGGAAAAACTCTACAGCAAGGTGGTAGAATATGCGCTAGAAAAGAAAGATACTGTAGACAATAATGTGGTTCTTGACCTCTTTTGTGGAACAGGTACCATTGGGCAGATTATCGCTTCTAAAAGTGAAAATGCGGAAATTGTAGGTGTTGATATCGTAGCGTCTGCTATCGAAAATGCAAAGGAAAATGCAGAGAAGAATGGAATCACAGGAGTCAAATTTTATGCTGCTGACGTTGGCAAGTTCTTAAATGAGCACCCAGAGTATCGAGGTAAAATCCGAACACTCATCCTGGATCCTGCCAGAGCTGGCGTAGCTCCTAAAACCATGAAGAAGATTATTTCATTAGGTGCAGAACGGATGGTTTATGTGTCTTGCAATCCTGCAACACAAGCAAGAGATATTGACTTACTATCTCAAGCAGGCTACCAGATCAAAAAATTTAGTTTAGTCGATCAGTTTCCTCACACCAGTCATGTGGAAAGTGTTGTCCTTTTAGAAAAAATATGAGAGATATAATGAAAAGTTTATTAAAATGTCATCTAAATCTAAAAATAAGCCATTTTATTTCATATCTCTTCTCATCTCGTCATATCTCTTCCAATTGATTTAGAAGACTTTCTCAACATATTTTTGTCCGTATTTTGTCCGATCTATTAAAAATTACAAACAAATCTCGCGGACAATTATCTTAATTTTTCGTATATTTATGTATGAAAAATCGAGTAAAAAAGCAGTCTAGTATTGAGCTAAAAGGCAATCGCATTGTTATCCGTTATAAATCCAAAAGATGGGCTACTGGATATACACTTCACTCTAAAAGGAAGACAGTTCAAGACCAACAGTTTAGCAATGGTCGATTAAAAGCAGCTTGGAATCGAGAGCAGTTTGAAGAAGCTAACCTCTCGTTGCTCAAGAGAAAACAATTCATCGACAGTTTGATTACAGAGGCCTATGAAAAAAATGTAGATGAGGTCTCGTACGTGGAAGCATTTCTTGACGATACCAACAAACAACTAAAAGAACTAGCAATTACAAAGAACACCTTAGTTACCAAAGCTTTCCACGATTACCTTCAAGAGGTCAAGGCTAATTCAAAAAAAATCACTGAGGCTAAAGCAATGGATCGCTATCGATCAAAACTGAAAAGGCTCGAAAATTTTAGTCCAAAAGCAAAAATGGGTGAAATCGATATTAAGTGGGTCGTGAGTCTTTGTGAATACCTAGCTTCTCCCAAAACAGAGACGACTGAAATACACGATAAAAGAAAGGGCACTTCTTTTTACATGACCAAGACTATATCTCAGACAGACTCTACAATTACTCGATTTCTAAAGGACTTGAAGTCTTTTTTTCGATACATAGAGAAAATCAGTGATCTAAAATTACCTGTTGAAGACACACAGGAATATATAGAGGCACTATC
>JABSPG010000279.1 GCA_013214445.1 Ekhidna sp.
TGGGAATAGACAATAGAGTGGGTTCTTTGGAAGAAGGCAAAGATGGCGATGTAGCTATATTTAATGCTCACCCCTTATCCGTCTATGCAATCCCTATGGTAACTATTGTAGACGGAGTGGTCAGGTTTGATCGAGAAAATGACCCAGATGACATGAGAATCTATCCTGATCCTGAAGAAACCATTGATGTAACACATTGGGAATCAGTAGATCATGACAGGTGCATGCAGAATACAGAATTTTTATTCACTGGTAAATAAGAGATCATGACTAAGAACATACGAAACATATTATCGATTGCATTGGTGTTGATCACTGGTTTTGCCTTTGCTCAAATACCGAGCGCCGAGACGGGCACTTTTGCTTTGACAAATGCGACGCTTGAGACCGTCACAAACGGAACCATTGAAAATGGAACAATCATCATTTCCGAAGGAAAGATTGCTGACATTGGCACCAACGTGACCATCCCTGAAGGTGCTAAAACAATGGATTGCTCAGGTCTTACTATTTATCCAGGCATGATCGATGGAGGAACGCAAATAGGTCTTGTTGAAGTAGGATCTGATCCTAGAACAAGGGATAATAATGAGATAGGTGATATCATTCCTCACATTCAGGCGTTGACAGCTGTAAACCCTAGCTCGGTAGTTCATCCGGTCACCAGGGTAAATGGTGTGACTACTGCACTTACCATGCCTTCTGGCGGACTATTTCCTGGCACTGCAGCTTTGATCAACTTACATGGTTATACCCCAGATCAAATGTTTGCAGGGTTTAAGGGAGTAGTATTGAATTTTCCAGCTACCGGTAGACGTGGAAGATGGGATCGCAGATCGGAAGATGACATCAAAAAGGCAGCTGAAAAAGCGCTCAAGAAGTTGAATGAAGTTTGGGCCAAGGCTGTACAATATCACAAAATAGACTCGGCATCAGGTGGGAAAGATCAGGAGTACTACCCTGAAATGGAAGCGTTACTTCCTGTAGTGCGCCAGAAGATGAAGCTTTTGATCAATGTAAACGCAGCTAATGACATTAAGGCGGCATTAAAGTGGATCGAAGAAAAAGGAGTTGATGCGATATTGTATGGTGTCTCTGAAGGTTGGAGAGTAGCTGAAGAAATTGCCGAAGCAAAAGTACCTGTTTTGGCAGGTCCAGTGCTGAGTAATCCTACCCGAACGTACGATAGATATGATAGACCATATGCGAATGCTGGTATCATGCAAAAAGCTGGAGTGAAAGTGGCTCTGAGAACTGGCGAGATCGAAAATGTGAGAAACCTGCCCTATCATGCTGGTTTTGCAGCTGCCTATGGTCTAGGTAAGGAAGAGGCTTTGAAGTCTATAACAATAATCCCTGCAGAAATTTTCGGAGTTGCAGATAGGTATGGCTCACTGGAAGAAGGAAAGGTTGCAAACCTATTAGTCGCAGATGGCGACCCCTTTGAAACGAAAACTCAAGTAAAGCATGTTTTCATTAGCGGTTGGAACATCCCGATGGTCAGTAGGCATACACAACTCTACGATGAGTACCTAAATCGTGCCCCCGGGGTAAAGAAATAGTTACCTAAAGATTAAGAAAAAGACCCTTTGCGAGATATGCAAAGGGTTTTTTTATGTCTGGATGCGACATTTAGTAATTTCGTTCTCATGGCTTTAGAGCGTAAAAAGAAATATGATCTTGGGATTGCACTTGGAGGTGGAGGTGCACGAGGTTTCGCTCATTTGGGTGTACTTCAGGCCCTTTATGAGAAGGGGATTTTCCCCGATGTAATTTCAGGAGTTAGTGCAGGAGCTATTGCAGGGGTGTTCATTGCGGCAGGTCACTCGCCAGAAGATGCTTTCCACATTATTAAAAAGTATAAGTTTTCTGCTATATCTGAACTAAACATTCCCAAGACAGGACTCTTAAGTAGCTCGAAAATGAAATCAAGCCTTTTGAAAAAAATTCAGGTTGAGCGCTTGGAAGATCTCGATACCCCGATGATCGTATGCGTAAGCAATATGTTGGACGGCAAAGCTGAATACCTGAGCGAGGGTCCTATTGCTGATATCGTGCAGGCATCTGCCTCTATTCCGATCTTATTCAGTCCCGTAAAAATGAATGGGAAGCTATATTCTGATGGTGGTATTTTTGATAATGTACCCATTAAGCCTCTGAAGAAATACTGTAGGAAAGTCATTGGGGTCAGCATCAGCCCCATTCAGAAGATCGAAAAGCTAAAAAACTTGGTAGAAGTATCTACCAGAATGTTCCAATTGGTGGTAAATACGAGAGACCGACGGAAGAAATGCGACCTATACATTGAACCGAAAGAACTCTCCAATTACGAAATCATGGACACAAAACACGCTCAGGAAATCTATGATATAGGCTACAAGCATGTGCGAGATCTTGTTATAGATCTTAACTAAAGCCGGTAACGAATAGATGTTCTCAAAGACCAGAGTTGATCAATAAAGAGGTCGTCAAAGCTCTCCAAATCAGATTTTGTATTTCTGGAAACAGCATTTACTCCTACCCCAATAGTCTGAGTCAAAGCAAGCTTATCTGAAAGATTTAATAAAACACCTGCATTTGCGGATAAGAAAAAACTGAGATCAACCTGCTCAATATCATTTTCAAGAAAATTTTGCCTGTTTGTATCAAAGTACTGTGATTGAAGCTCATCCTTTATTCTTTGGACAAGAAAATCAAATGAATGGAACATGTTCCACTTTTCGGTCTTTCCATGAATGAAATGATCATAGCCAAGCGCTAGACCTGAAATCTTCACTGACTCACGACCTTCCACTTGGTCACCGAACGAGATGAGTAATGCTGGACCAATTCTCCAAGCATGGTTCTTGAAGTCAAAAGAAGCTTCGGGAGAAATTACGAAAGCATCTTCTCTATCTAACTTATTAATCCCAATACCTAGGGTCATAAGTTCCTGCCCGTTGGCAAGGTCAAGAACTACTAGAAAAACGAAAAGCAGCATGAAAATTCTCATGCTCAAATTTATGCCTACGATATGAACTTAGAAGTCTTAACCCAGACATCTCAATATAAGTGTGCTGAATATATTTGAATATGCAAAAATGGCTGATCCTTTTATTCCTGCTCTTCTTTTCTTGCGCTGAAAACTTTGATGTAGTCAACCATGCTCCAGGCATATTGAAAGTTCGAAATGGGTTTTTGATGGTCACTTATGGAGAGGGAGGATTAGTGATCTCTGATGAACAGACAGGAGAAGTGGTGGCTCAGATCTTTCCTGCCGGAGAAATGCATAGCATCGATGACTTTGATGTGGATGGAAATCTGATTTTTGCGCTTGATTCCAGAGGTCGAAATTACGTGGCTGTATATTCCTTCGACGGACAGGAGGTTAAGATTGTCAACGATCCTATTCAAGTACAAGGAGGACCATTCAATGGGATTGCGGCAGCTCAAGGCAACCTGGTCATTTCCGGAGGAACTACTTTTTTAGAGAGATTCACGTATTCAAATGGTGGAAAAATCGATGGGCCTGTTCGGTTCGGGAGAGACAGAGGACATCCGGATATCATCTTGTCTAATGATGGTCAAGCAGCTTTTGTCTCCACTGATTTTGGGATTGGATTGGATATCGAACGGTTTGGCATCATGTCACTATTCATAGGAGATGAACTTCAGATACCCTATGTGATTTCAGAGTTAGGAATAGAAGCTTCAGGCTTTACTCCAGGGTTAACTACTCCGACTGGTTTCCCCATTCAAAGTGTTCAAGTAAGTGATCGCTTGTTTGTAGCTCATGGAGGTGGAGTAACTGCAATAGACCTGGAACAGAATGTCTTTGCCAACAGCCAAGAGCTCGATTTAGAGATTAATAGCACGGCCATTGATGCCACCACCTCTACAGTCTATGTAGTGGGGTTAATGAATGAAATTCCAACCTTGTTGACTTTAGATATTTCCGATACCCAAAATACTGTTGTCGCAAATAGCTTCGAACTAGATGTAAATGGTGAAGTTCCTACGGCTATTGCCATCGGAAGTAATGACATATATGTAGCTGTTGGAAGGGCAGGTATTATCTCCTTACCGATTCAATGATTTGAGGAGCATAAAAAAACCTCAACTAAAGCTGAGGTTTTAATTTTCATCTATCTAAGAAGCTTAAGCTTCTTGCATTTCTACTTCTTTCTCCGCAATCCACTTCTCAGCATCTAAGGCACCCATGCAACCGCTACCAGCTGCAGTAACTGCCTGCCTATAGATCTTATCTTGCGCATCTCCCGTCGCAAAAACTCCATCGATATTAGTTTTGGAAGTACCCGGAATGGTTTTAATGTAGCCTTGCTCATCCATGTCTAACCATCCCTTGAAAATATCTGTGTTAGGCTTGTGACCAATTGCTACGAAGAAACCCTGAGCATTAAGTACTTGCTCCTCTCCTGTCTGGTTATTCACAACTCTAACTCCATCCACTTCCTCCCCTCCAAGTACCTCTTTAGTTTCGGTATTGTAAAGAATTTCAATATTTGGAGCATTCTTTACTCTTTGCTGCATAATCTTAGAAGCTCTCATCTCATCACGTCTTACAAGCATATAAACCTTGTTAACGATCTTCGAAAGGTAGCTTGCTTCTTCCGCAGCAGTATCACCCGCTCCTACGATTACCACATCTTGTCCTCTGAAGAAAAAACCATCGCACACTGCGCATGCAGATACACCTTTTCCGTTCAATCGTTGCTCGCTTTCCAGACCTAACCATTTAGCTGAGGCTCCTGTAGAAATGATCACTGCTTCCGCTTCAATCTCTGTCTTCTCATCTACAGTCACTTTGTGTGGCCAGCCACTGAAGTCTACCGATGTGATCATTCCACTTCTAACATCCGTTCCGAATCGTTCTGCTTGTTTCTGAAAGTCAACCATCATTTGAGGTCCCATTACGCCTTCCGGGTAACCAGGATAGTTCTCAACATCGTTGGTGATGGTTAATTGACCACCAGGCTGACCTCCTTGATAAAGAACGGGATTCATTCCTGCTCTAGCTGCATAAACTGCCGCCGTAAATCCTGCTGGACCCGACCCAACAATTAATACTTTTATTCTTTCAGTTGCCATATACTTCAATCTCTTAATTACAAAAAAATGGTGTTCCTGTGAGAACACCATTCAATCTCTATTTGTGCCAAATGAGCACGTAAATTATTCTATAGTGTCCTGTAGCTTACTCTTCGGATTTTTCAGCTTTCTTTTCTGGTCTTGGTGGACGAGGAAGCAAAACTTTTCTAGACAGCTTGAACTTGCCTGTTCGCTTATCGATATCGATTAGTTTCACCTTGATCTCTTCACCCTCTTCCATCACGTCAGAAACATTCTCTACACGCTCCCATTTAATTTCAGAAATGTGTAGCAATCCGTCCTTACCAGGAAGGAACTCCACAAAAGCACCAAATGGCATAATGGATTTAACCTTACCGTCATAAACCTCTCCTACCTCTGGCTGCTGTACGATTGCCTTGATTCGAGCAAGCGCATTGTCAAGAGACTCGCCATCAACAGCAAAGATGCTTACTTTTCCACCTTTTTCATCTTCTTCGATGTTTACAGTAGCGCCAGATTCCTTTTGGATCTCCTGAATGATTTTACCACCAGGTCCGATTACCGCTCCGATCAATTCTCTGTCAATTCTAAGCTGCTCCATTCTCGGTGCGTGAGATTTCAATTGCTCTCTAGGCTCTGTAATCGTCTTAGCCATTTCACCAAGGATATGCAATCTACCTTTCTTGGCTTGCTCCAATGCCTGAGCA
>JABSPG010000028.1:0-13428 GCA_013214445.1 Ekhidna sp.
AAACTGGCTCGATTTAGGCTAATACATCTCCTGTCATTTCTGATGGTTTGTCTACACCCATGAACTTCAAAATAGTAGGAGCAAGATCGCCCAGCTTTCCACTTTCTAGCTCTCCCTTGAAATTTGTGTCCACCACGATAAAAGGAACAAGGTTTGTTGTGTGCGCTGTGTTTGGAGTACCGTCCGGATTAACCATCATGTCTGAGTTTCCATGATCAGCGATGATCATCGACAGGTATTCGTTTTCCAGAGCAGTATTCACCACTGCTTCTGCGCATTTATCTACCGTTTCACAGGCTTTTACTGCTGCTTCAAACACGCCAGTGTGACCTACCATATCTGGATTGGCGAAATTTAAACACACAAAATCTACAGACTGAGCTTCTAACTCTGGAATGATCTTGTCTCGGATGTCCGTGGCACTCATTTCCGGCTGTAGATCGTAGGTGGCTACTTTTGGTGATGGGCAGAGCAGTCTCTTTTCACCCTCAAATGGTTCTTCTCTACCACCAGAAAAGAAGAATGTGACGTGGGGGTACTTTTCTGTTTCTGCTATCCGTATTTGTCTTTTGCTGTTCTTTTCCAATACTTCTCCAAGAGTCATCGTCAGGTTTTCTTTTTCATACATGACCCTAACCCCAGCGAATGAATCGTCGTATTTGGTCATCGTTACGTAATGGAGATCCAGCTTTTCCATTCCTTCTTCTGGAAAATCTTGCTGCGTTAGCGCCTGCGTGATTTGTCGCCCTCTATCTGTTCTGAAGTTGAAACACAGCACAACATCTCCTTCTTTTATCTTTGCATCCGCAGATATTATCGGTTTAATGAACTCATCGGTAATACCCTGTTCATAGGACTCTTCCACGGCTCTGAGTGGATCCTGCACCTTCTTGCCCTCTCCATTCACCAATGCATCATAGGCAAGTTTGACTCGTTCCCATCTGTTATCTCTATCCATTGCATAATACCTGCCAGTGATTGAAGCAAGTGTGCCAGTGGTCTCTGACATGTGCTGCTGCAGGTTTCTCACGTATTCGACACCCCCTTTTGGATCTGTATCTCTTCCGTCTGTAAAAGCATGGACAAAAACGTCCTGCACCTGTTGATCATTTAATGTTGAGAGCAGGCCCTTTAGGTGATCAATGTGCGAGTGTACACCTCCATCTGAGACCAGTCCAATCAAATGGATAGGTTTACTGTTGTCTTTTGCGTATGCCACTGCTTGCTTGAGGGCTGTATTTTCAGCAATAGAACCATCGCTAACGGCGTTGCTGATTTTTACCAAATCTTGATACACCACACGACCAGCACCAATATTCATATGGCCCACTTCCGAATTGCCCATTTGTCCTTCTGGCAGACCTACAGCTAAACCTGAAGCTTCAAGCGTGCTATGTGGATACTGTTCAAGCATCTTGTCCATAAAGGGTGTGTTTGCGGCATCAATTGCTGAAACAGACTTGTCTTTGGCTAGTCCCCAACCATCTAAAATAAGGAGAATGACTTTCTTGTTCATGTGGCAAATATAGATGCGAGTACAGTTGAATATGTGATAAGATGAAGATTTTAGGCATGGTTTTTAGTACATTGTAGCAAAGAATTTTTTGTAAGGTGAAGCTCCTGAGTCGAAATAGGTAGGGATGATCAACGAAGCGATCATTCCTGTCGAAAAGTTGTGATGGTTCTTCAGAAAAGATGATCTCTTAAAATGAAAATAGTATCACTTATACTCTTTTTCTTGTTGTCGCCTGCTCAGGATGAAGTCATAGCAGATATTGGTACCGCAATGAAAGCGGGGAGTGCCAAGGAGCTAATTAAGTTCGCAAATAATACCATCGAAATAAAGATCAATGGGGAAAGCTCAAACTATAGCAAGGAAAGAGCTGAAGTAATTCTCCGTAAGTTCTTTAATGAAAATGTGCCAGAGAACTTCAATTATATTCATCAGGGATCTTCTCCTGAAGGGCTGAAATATACGATCGGAAGATATACTCATGCTTCTGGAGGCTATCGAGTGGTGATGTTTATCAAGAAGATTGGAGACAAATACTTAATTGATACTTTGAATTTCAGTCAGGAGTAATTTATTTAGCCGTTCACCGAGTTCACCAATATTCGCTGTATGAATCCACCACCATATCTGTCGGCCAAAAACATTGATGCATTCATCAAATCTGCGTTCGCAGAGGACTTGGGAGACGGAGATCACTCCTCTCTCGGATCTATACCGGAGCAATCAAAAAGTCAAGCACATCTCTTAGTGAAAGACGATGGCATTATTGCGGGTTTGGAGCTAGCCGAGAAGATTTTCAAGTATTTAGATTCAGGCTTAGTGCTGGATTTTAATAAAAAGGATGGAGACCCCATTGAGCATGGTGAAGTAGCTTTCTCGGTAGAGGGTAGCTCTAGGTCCATTTTATCGGCTGAGCGACTGGTGCTAAACTGCTTGCAACGAATGAGCGCCGTTGCGACCTATACCAATCATATGTGTCAGCTTATCAAGGGGTCACATGCTAAGCTACTCGATACCCGCAAAACCACTCCCCTTTTCAGAATGCCAGAAAAATGGGCGGTTGCAATTGGAGGTGGAGTTAATCACCGTTTTGGCCTGTATGACATGGTCATGCTGAAGGACAATCACATTGATTTTGCGGGTGGCGTAAAGAATGCAATAAGTCAAACACTTGAATATCTGGAACAGAAAGACTTGCAGCTCAAAATTGAGGTGGAAGTGAGAAGCTTGAGGGAGCTGGAAGAAGTGCTGGAAGTTGGGAATGTTCATCGTGTGCTGCTAGATAATATGTTGCCCTCAGACATGAAGCAAGCGATCAAAATGATTGGAGGTAGATTCGAAACAGAAGCCTCCGGAGGTATTACCGAAAAAACGATTGCTGAAATTGCTGAAACTGGTGTTGATTATATCTCTGTAGGAGCTCTTACTCACTCATACAAGAGCCTTGATATGAGTCTCAAAGCTATTTAAACTCTATATTCGCGGTAATCTTTTGTTACGTAGTAGAAAAGCGAGTTTGAGAAATGATTGTTAGGACTAAGAAATATCAATTACCCACAAAAAAATACATCGGAGTAGCTTTCAGAGCAGTACTAAAACAGCAATGGTGGGTTTTCCTCATTTATGTGGCCTTGTGCGCTGGATACTTTTTGGCCCCAAGCCATTGGTGGATCACGGGTGCTTCCATTGCCCTTTCATTGTACCTTCTATTTTGGTTGATTCAGTTTGCTGGTGTCACCCAGCTAGAGCAAGGAAAATTTATGTTTGAAAAGCTGTCTTATGAGATTTCATCTCAGCAGATTTTGATCAAAATGAACGCAAAGCAAGGGATGCCCATGAAGTGGGATCAGATCAAGAGGGCAACAAAGGGAAAAGATGCGTTTACCTTCTTTGCTAGTAAGGCACAGCTTATTCATTTACCCTTCAAGGTCTTCAATAACGATAACGAAATTAGATTTATCGAGACGGTACTTAAGCGTAAAGGCTACATTACAGAAAAGTAATTTTCGATGGCCAGGACATTAGCCATCAATGAGGTAAAGCAGCGTGCAGGTAGGTTCTGTGCCCTGAGAGAAAGGTCTCCAAATGAGCTGCTTGAGAAAATTCAAAGTTGGGGAATAGCTGAGGAAGAGGCCTCAATAGTAGTCGCAGAACTTTCAAAAGAAGGATATGTAGACGAACAGCGTTTTGCCAATGCCTATTGCAATGACAAGTTCGATTTTAATTCTTGGGGAAAAGTCAAGATTAGAGCTCACATCAACGTGCACAAGTTGTCGAGCACTGCGGTTCAAAATGCACTGGATAGAATAGAACCTGAAAAATACTTTCAGCGGCTAAAGGGTCTAGCAGAATCAAAATGGCTGAAACTAGAAAGAGAAGAGCCCTTTAAGCGTAAGCAGAAGACTGCTGCATACCTAGCAGGAAAGGGCTATGAGATGGATTTGATTTGGGAAGCCATCGAGTCATTGACTAAAAAAGGTCGCTAGAGCTACGTTTAGCCTCAATTTTTCTTAGCGGAATCTTTAAATGCCCTATGTTTATTTTTGAGAAATATAAATATGCTACAAGACGCTGCTAAAGACCTTCTGGATCAATTGGATCAAATCATAAATGCTTGCAAGCAAGATGATTTTGCTAGACCGCTACCTGAATTAAGTGGATCTACATTTGGTCAGCACATTCGCCATACATTGGAATTCTTCATTTGCCTGTATGACGCAAAGAATGAAAAAGTGGTGAACTATGATTTCAGAAAACACGACGAATTAATCGAGACAGACAAAAAGCTGGCAAGAAGTGTAATTCAGTCGATCATTGATTTTCTTGATCAAAATGAAGAAGATTTCGACCTCACCTTTGAAGCAAACTACTCCTTTGGAGAGACTGGAAACAGTTCAATGAAGAGTAGTTTTTATAGGGAGCTTTCCTATAATATTGAACATGCGATTCATCACATGGCTCTCATCAAAGTAGCAGTGAATCAATCGTTAAACTACATCAAACTACCAGAGCACTTTGGCGTAGCTAGTTCCACTGTAAGGTATAGGGCCAATCTAGGCGCATAGCGAATTACTCTATCACGATTTTACGAGAAATCCTTTGGTCACTTTCTTCTGTGATAATATCCAATATGTAGATTCCTTTCTCAAGTGAGGAAACAGGAATCGTGACGCTTTGGTCTGAAAAGGATTGCTGCAGTACTTTTTGTCCTTGAAGCGAATGTATCAGAACTTCAAAACTGGAAGTATTTGGAAATCTGATATTTAACCGGTCAGTTGCTACGGTAGGATAGATTTGTGTTCCGCTTAGGTCTCTATTTGCCGACAGGATAATGAGATCTAGATCTTGGATTAATCCGTCACTTGCGCATCCATTGGTAGCGATCAATTGAATTTCATAAATACCTGAGTCTTCGTATTTGTATGTGGGGGACTCTTCCGTCGATTGGGACCCATCACCAAAAACCCACAGGTAACTTTCAGCACCCGTCGATGTGTTTGTGAAGGTCACGGTTCCGTCGGTTTGAGCCTCAACGCTATAGGATGCGGTAGGCTTTTCGATTTCTACCTCAATATTTTGAATCAATGTGTCGCTTGTACATCCGTTCGTGGCAATCAAACTGACTTCATATTGCCCAGATTCCGTGTATTTGTAGCTTGGTGATTCCTCATCTGATTCATCGCCATTTCCAAAATTCCAAATGAAGGAATCAGCCGCTTCTGAGGAATTGTTAAATGTGAAGGCACAGCCTAGCATATTCTTTTCATAAGTGAAAGCAGCTCTTGGGCTGTCGAGGACCGTCAAAGTCATGGCTTCAGAGATGATCTCCATTTGATCATTTGAAATAATACATCGATACCGGTTGCCGTCTTGATTGAGTCTCAAGGCATGAGCGTGCAGAGATGTTTTTGTAGTGCTGTGGTACCTTTCAAAGTCTTCAATGTTTTCAAAACCATTCCCTTCATCAATTTGCCATTGATACTTGATGTTTTTTCCTTCAGCTATAATTGGAATGTTTATGTGCTGTCCGACGCAAGCGACAAGATCGGCAGGTTGTTCCACGATGAATAACTCTTGCATCTTCAATACAAAAAGCCCATTCGTGATATCACTAACAATAATATTTCCAGATGGAAGGTACGGATAATTGCTCCAGCTACCTCTGAACGCTGCTTCATTACCAGACACATAGGTGTCAAAATAGGCGATCTCTTGTAGTCTTCCCTTGCTGATTCCTGTGGTATCTAAGATGCGTAATCCACTGGTATAGTTAGATTGATACACATTTTTCCCTAAGGTGTACAGGTTATGGTCAATGGATGCTGTTTCATGTTCGCAATAGCCGAGTAGGACTGGCGCATCCAGGTCTTGCATATCCCACAAAAAGGTCCTGGTGTTGTGATTCAGGTTCCGTTCATCCAATTCGTCGTTGGAAATGAAATATCTGTGATCTTCTGTAAGCCAGCCTTGGTGAACGTACTGTGCATTTTCATACCCTGTCTTTGAAATCTGTGAGATACTTTCCTTGTCCGTTACATCTACGATTACTATATCTTCTTCATTGGAGCTGAAGCAAATCTCTTGACCTATGTAATCGCTATCAGGGCCATTATATATCACGCACTGGGTATCGTGGGTATAGCCATCCTTGCTAAAACAAGAAGCGAATGTTGGGTTCTTTGGATCAACAAGATCAATAATGTGTAGCCCTCCTGCTGAGCAAGAACCACGAAAACCTACAGCATAGGCAAACCCCGTCTCCTCATTGATTGCCAGGTTATGCGCGTTTCCAATTCCGTCGTAGTGACCCGACTCTTTAAATTCAACTGGTGCATCTACTACATCTCTTAATTGGGTGAGGTCGAAAACTTGCAAGCCATGTCCAGCATCTTCACTCACGATGTATGCATGATTTTTGTAAACCTTAATATCGCGCCAGATAGATTTTGCACCATCGTGTAGCGTTTGGTTTTCGTCTGTTTGAGAGTTGTGTTCTAGGAGAATCCCTAAAACGATTGGGTTCACAGGATCTGTCACATCAACAAAGGAGGTTCCGTTGGTCATCCCCACTAATGCATACTCACGATTTGTCTCTGGATCTACCCAACCCCAAATGTCATTAAGCCAATTTCCATTAAGATCTTCAGCGCCTAGTTCCACAACGCCTATTCGGGATTGAAGATCCACCCCAAAGCAATCATAATTTCCAGCCTTACCGTCTTCGCAGGGAGTCTGGGCAGAGGCTAAAAAAGAAAACAGAACGAAAGGCACAAGAAGATTTTTCATAGGTCTAAGTTACTAGACTCTAAATCAAGAGGCAGCAACTTTGTTAGAAATATGAAGCCCCGTCATAGTCATCGGCTTCTAAGCAACCTGCATTACTCATCTTTCAGTGATTCTACCGGATTGGCTTTAGCGGCTTTCATTGACTGTAGGCTAGTGGTCAGAAAGGCAATCATTAGCGCTCCAAAACCAGCCAATATGAATGCAAACCAATTTACACCTCCTGAATAAGCAAAGTTCTCAAGCCATGAAGATACCCAAAAGTAAGATGCAGGAATTGCTATCAGTGTCGAGATGGCGATCAGCTTGATGATATCCTTGGAGAGTAAAAATACAATGCCACTTACACTGCTACCGAGTACTTTTCGAACCCCAATTTCTTTAGTTTTTTGTGTGATGATAAATGCGGATAGTCCTAACAAACCGATGCAAGCCACAACTATCGCAAGGGCAGTAAAGACTGTGAAAAGTTTCGCGGAAGCCTTTTCTGATTCATAGAATGCTTCCAGGCTTTTGTCTAGGAAATAGTATCTAAAAGGAGATTGCGGAGCGAACTGATTCCATTTTTCTTCGATCTGTGCAAGGCTACTTTGGACATCATTGATCGAAAGCTGAACAGCATATTTATTGACAAAATTTTGTTGGCTAGTCATGCTTGTGATAGCTACTGGCTCCACTTCAGCATGTAGCGATTCAAAATGAAAATCTTCTATCACACCTACAATCGTGTAAGAAACCTGACCTGAGTCCAGCACATTGATGATTCGCTGACCTACCGGATCTGACAAGCCTAACTTTTCTACTGCAGCTTCATTAAGAATCATGGAGAGCGAATCATTGAACTGAGGTGCAAAGCCTCTACCTTCTATTATTTCCATTCCCATAGTGTTGATGAAGTCGTCATCCATGCTGATCATGCGAGTAACGAGGCTCTCTTTCTGTCCGTCTCCTGGAATACGAACAATAAAACCTACCATCACGTCCCCGGGAAGAGCCGAGCTATATCCAGCTTTTTTGATTTGTGGAAGTGCAGTTACTTCATCTTTGAATGTTTCAAATCGCTCCCAATTGACCTCCTGAGGGTTGTTATTGACCGCAAACCCATTCTCAATTACCACAACTTGATCCTGGTTAAAACCAAGGGGTTTATTGAGCATGAAATCCATCTGGTTGTAGATCAAAAGTGTAGCAGATATCAGGGCAATGGATATTGAAAACTGGAGTACTACGAGCACATTTCGTAGCGTGGTTCCTTTGTTAGAAGTCTTCAAGGAGCCACGCAGAATACCAATGGGAGAATATGCGGAGATAAAGAATGCAGGATATAGCCCTGCCAGTGTCCCGATGGCGATGACCGAGAGCAGAATCATTGCAATGTTTTGACCAGTCAGGAAGCCTAAGAAGGAAAGGTCTCTTCCAGACAGCTGAATAAAGATTGGTTCAAAGAGCCACGCCAGAGCAAGTGCCAATACTGCTGAGATTAACGTAACTAAGATAGACTCGCTTAGGAATTGAGCGATCAACTGGCCCTTGTGCGAACCCATGACCTTTCGAATACCCACTTCTTTTGCGCGCTCCACCGATCTGGCAGTGGCTAGGTTCATAAAATTTATGCAAGCAATGATCAGGATAAATGCGGCTGCAATGGCGAAAATATAGACATAGGTGATGTTGCCATTTGGTTTGATTTCATTGGAAAGTTGGCTGGTCAAATAGATGTCTTGGATAGGTTGCAGTGAGTAATTGTATCCATTGCCAGCGGCAATGTACTCGTCATAGGAAATTCCATTTCTTTGCTGGATTTCTCCTTCGGCATATTGCTTGATAAATGCCGGTATTTTCTTCTCCAGAGCTTCATAATCTGCTTCTGAGCTGAGTTGAATGTAGGACATAGCTGAGAAACCGGCCCAGTTTGGTTGACTAAAAAAGGGAATGGAATGCAAAGCAACCAGCGCCCCAAACTCAAAATGAGATTTTTCGGGATAGTCCATAGCAATTGCGGTAACTTCCAAAGTGTTGCCATTCGGACCAGTCAGTATCTTACCAAGCGCTTTTTCACTTCCGAAGTACTTTTTTGCTGCTGACTCGGAAATTACGATCGAGTTAGGTTCTCGAAGAGCTGTTTTGATATCACCTTCAATTAGTTGAATGGACAGCAAATCGAAAACGGTAGAATCTGCAAAGACTAACTTTTCTTCTGTGATCGTCTCTCCCTGATATTGAAAATTCGCAACATTTGGGATACGGAAGAGTCTCGTTTGATTCACTACCTCAGGAAAGTCCTTTACCATTTGGGGACTGATGGAGTGAGGTATGATGGCGAAATCTACTTCTCTTTCCGGGTATACTCGGTTCAAGGCCAGTCTGTATACGTCTTCGTTTTGAAAATCATCGTGTGAAACTTCATGATCCACATAGATTAGAATCGATAGGCAGGTAGCCATACCGATTGCAAGACCGAATATGTTGATTGCGCTGAATGCAGGTTTCTTTCTGAGGTTTCTGAGAGCGGAGAGCAGGAGATTTCTTAGCATAGTCGTATGATGTAGAAGGTGAAAACGGCACCCTTCTTTGTAAGTTACAATAAGGTTGGCTAAAAGGCTAAGCGGTTCACAGTAGCAGCCGGAGGCTTTTGCCCGGCTTTATTTGGGCCAACTTCCCTAGCTCTGAGTCCAAGACTTTTCCAATTCTGGGGTAACCACCTGTGGTTTGACAGTCATTCATCAGGATGATCGGAATGCCATTTGGTGGCAGCTGAATGGTACCGGGAACAACCGCAGAAGAAGAGATTTCCTGATACTCGGCTTCTAAGGGATCACCCGCTAAACGGATACCCATCCGATCACTAGACGAATCAATCTGATAGGTTCTGGTACTTGGCAATTCCTTTAAGGTTCCCCATTCTGGACCTTTCATGATTCGAATGGAGGTGATGTCCTCATGAGCCCTGACAAAAGGAGATTCCTGTGGATCCGTTGGGGAGCTACCATCGACATGTAATACGTCACCCTTCTTTAAAGTTCTACCTTCAATGCCGCCAAACCCTGCTTTGGTATCTGTAGCGTAGCTTTCAAAATCGATTTTAGCTCTCAGAGAACCTGCAATTGCTAGGTAAGCATAGTTTTGCTTTGGCTTTGAGAGGTGAAGTACACTTCCTTTTTTGACTCGTGCCTTGGGACCAAAAAGTTGGTCATCAACTAGCATATCAGCCCCTACCAGTGAAACCTGTATCTCATCAAGTACTTCAAAACTCATACCTGCCAATGCATACTCCAGTACCGCGCTGGCTTCTGAATTTCCTACGAGTGTATTCGCATGTATCATGGATACTCTATCCATTGCTCCGCAATGTGGGATTCCGTACCGTCTGTAGCCAAACCTGCCAAAGTCCTGTACAGTGGCCAAGGGCGATGTTTTTAGCACCTTTAACTTTCCCATGACTCAAACTCATCCTTTGAAATGCTAAAAAACTGATAAGTTGCTCCGAGGGCCAGCTTCATTGGAGGCCGGAGGTTTTTATCAAATAGCTTCATTGGAGTTCTACCAATGATGTTCCAACCCCCCGGGCTAGCAAGTGAGTAGATTCCTGTTTGATTCCCTCCTATACCAACGGAACCTGCTGGAAGCGAGCTTCTTGGATTGGATAGTCTCGGGCAGCTAAGCGCCTGATCAAGGCCCTCAGCGTAAACAAACCCGGGAGTAAAGCCTATAACAATAGCTTGATAGGTTGCAGATATATGCCGTTCAATGATCTCATCTTTAGAAAATTTTGTGTGCACAGCAATGCGATCCAAATCCATTGCAAAGTCGTAACAGATTGGAATGCGGATTGCTGAAGAAGAATCTTCATTTTTATTTTCTGCTATTTGACGAATACTGCCATTCAATGTCTGGATCAATTCATCCATAGAAAATTTGGAGAAGACCGTAATGGAATGGTATGCTGTCACAATATCTAACAGGTCTTCCCCAAGTATTTCTTCAATCTGTTTACTGCAAATGTGGATGGTTTGGATAGGTGTGGATTGATCACACTCTAGTAAGATGGCTTCTTCCGAAAGGGGAAATACTTGCCATTGCAAGTGATTAAATTGTAGCGATTTGTACTCCCTTACTTTCAAGGCGTTTTCTGATTTTCTTGGCTAAAGTAATTGCTCCATCTGTATCTCCATGCAGGCAAATGGATTGTATCTGCATTTCAATCCAGCCCATGTCAGTTGCTGTTCTTTTATGCAAAACCAGTTCTTCCACCTGATTTAGAATTGATTCTTCTGCAAGTACAGCACCAGCGGTGGTACGAGACCTCAAAGATCCGTCTGGTTCGTATTGTCGGTCGGCAAAACCCTCTGCGATGAAAGGAAAATTTGCCTTTTTCGCTACGGATTCTGAAATGGAACTTGCCAGCCCCATCCATGCTGCTGATGGACATGTCGTTTTTATCACCTCCAAGATGAGCTTAGAGATTTCCTCATCTCTTGCTGCCACGTTGTAAAGTGCTCCATGGGGCTTCACATGATGAAGATTTATTTGTTCTTCGGTACATATCTCCGCTACTAGAAAAACCTGTTTCTCTAGGCTTTCCTTCAGACGCTTGGGTGAGATATCCATTTTCTGTCTACCAAAATTCTCTTTGTCGGGATACGATGGATGCGCACCAACCGAAACACCATACTGCTTTGCAAGTTGAATGGTATCTCTTACGGAGTTGCGATCTCCAATATGCCCACCACAGGCGATGTTGCACGAAGTGATGAAAGGCATGATTTGTTCATCTCTTTCTGTACCCGGGTGTTCTCCTAAATCAGCGTTGAGGTCAATGGAATGCACATCATAAATTAATGATTTATGATTGAGATACTGAATTTATTTTGTGAACTTTAATAGAGACAACAAGTATCCAAGCTATCATGAAAAAAGATCAGATCGGAATTATTGGGATGGGATGGGTCGGTTCTAGTGTGGCCATTTCCCTACTTCAGAAAGGCGTTTGTAAGGAACTGTTATTGAATGACCTGAGGGAGGGGTTGGCAGAGGGCGAAGCGATGGACTTGAATCATGGATCTTCATTTTTCCCTACCGCAAGCATAAGGGCTGCTAGTATTGAAGATATGAAGGAATGTCATGCTATTGTGATTACGGCGGGTAGAGGAGGTAGGCCCGGTGAGACGCGCCTAGAGCTGCTGCAAGACAATATTGGAATTGCGAAAGAGATCGCCCAACGACTGGAAGGATATGAAGGCATTCTAATTATCGTGTCAAATCCAGTTGATGTATTGACATACTGCTATTCGAAGTTTTCCGGATTACCATCTTCGCGGGTAATAGGAACCGGTACGATGTTGGATACAGCTAGGCTAAGGTCTGTGATTGGCAGTAGGCTGAACTTGGATCCACGCAGTGTTCAAGCGCAGGTGGTAGGTGAGCATGGGGACTCAGAGGTGGTACTGTGGTCTAGCGCTATGATTGGTGGAGAACCATTGAGAGATTGGAACGGCTGGAGAAAGTCGGATGAAGAAGAGGTTGCTGATGAAGTCCGTAAAGCTGCGCAGGAGATCATCAAAAGGAAAGGAGCGACAAACCATGCCATTGGTCTAGTCACCGCCACTTTATTGAAGTGGATTTTACGTGGAGAGCGCAGAATTATTACGTTATCTACGGAGTTGAATGGTCAGTTTGGCTTGCATGACCTTGCATTCTCCTTGCCCTGCTTAGTCAGCGATCAAGGCATTGAGCAGATTATCGAAATATCAATGGATGAAAAAGAGCAGGAAGGCCTAATGAAGTCTGCATCGGTCATTAAAAAAGCCATTGGTGAAGTATCCCTTAAATGAAATCAAAAACGCTATTTAAGCTACGAAAACTTACCAAGAGACTAATCATCACTACGATAATCGCCAAGGTATTTTGCCACCACTTATTTACGAAATTATTTAGTAGGGACTTCTTGTTGCATAAGTAAATAAGGAAGAAGACGATGATAGGAAGTAAGATCCCATTTGCCACTTGAGCGATTTGAATCACTTGAATCGGTTTATAACCCAGCATTGAAAATAGCGTGCCTATCACTAGAATGCTTATCCAAACCAGCCTGAACTTATAGCTTTTCATGTTTTGATCCCATCCAAAAATTCCCCTGGCCGTGTAAGCGGCAGCCAGCGGTGCGGTAATGGCAGAAGAGATTCCTGCGGCGAATAGACCAATTGCTAAAATGTATCTTGACCAGCTACCCAGTAGAGGTTCAAGCTGAAGAGCCATGTCATTCATACCTGATACACCTTGCCCATAGAGCATGGTAGCGCTGGTAATTACAATGGCCATGGAGATAATGCCACCCAGCCCAATGGCAATCGCATTTTCTTTTTTCAGGTCAGATAAATCCTCCTTGTTCTTCCACTTTTGACTGATAGAGGAGGCGTGAAGAAAGAGATTGTAAGGAACGATGGTTGTGCCAATAAGACCGAGTACAGCTGTTGCATTTTGATTGGATAAGGAAGGAGAGATCATCCCTTCAAAAATCAACAGTAGCGCCAATGCTGTCAGCAAGTCTCCCCAGTCCATCTCTCTCTCGTAAAAAACGGGCAATCCAGGAGTTTGTCGGACTTGGGTAATCGTTGCGAGGGAAAGGCATTTTG
>JABSPG010000028.1:13438-16209 GCA_013214445.1 Ekhidna sp.
CAAAAATCAAACTTAGATTAGGCTGAACAGCAATGGCCGTGATTAAAAAAATCGAACTCATAAGTAGGACAAGACCAATGAGAATGTACTCAAGCACTTTAGTTTTTCCTATGAAAAGAAGGAGGAAGGCAATGGTGCCTATGACCAGAGACCATACTGGATGGGCACCAAAAATCCCGGAGATACCCAAAACTGCTCCAGATATGTTGCCGGCCTCATAAGCTGCATTTCCAAGGACAATAGCTGTGAAAACCAGCAAAACGGCCAGCATTTTCAAGATCTTATTTTGAAATTGTGACCTAATGGTCTCTCCTAAGCCACTTTGGGTAATCAATCCTAACCTTGCTGTCATCTCTTGTAGGATGATGGTGGCAATGGTGGCAAAGAGTAAAACCCAAATCAGGGTATAGCCGAAGTTCGCTCCCGTAACGGTGCATACCGTCAACGTCCCCGGTCCGATGAACGCTGCAGTAACCAGTGTGCTGGGTCCAAAGTACTTTTTCAGCTTGATCATCGATATCCGATTTCGGGTGTTAGAGCAGTTTTGCTTTTGACAAATTCTCCAGTGCCCGACCCTACGATTTTTCCGTCCTCGTTGTACAATTCTGCTTTAGCGTTGAATGAAGATCCAGTACTGTCAATAATTGTACCTATTGCAGTTATTGTACCAGTTGTTACGGGTCTTTTGAAAGATATATTAAAATTTTTGGTTAAAACGAAAACGTCTGTTACTAGTGAACTAACCGAAAAAAAAGCAGCGTCATCCAGTAGTTTAAAATACACCGAGCCATGCATTGCGTTCAGTGCATGAAAGTACTTTTTGGTCACGGTCAAGCCAATTCTTGCTTCACCTTCACTGATCGTGCATGTTGTTGTGTCAAATATCTGCTTGTTGATATTTGCCTGCAGATACATGTTTTCTAGCTTCTTGTAATGTTCCTCTTTCATGCAAATTGTTCAATCTTAAACTCGACTTCATTCTCCTCATCTTTTCTATCACCTACAGGGTAACTTCTTTCCAAAAAAGAAACTTGATCATTTCGGTCAATCGTGATGGCAGTGGAGCAGCAAGTGCCATAATCTGAAGTTTTTATGAACATCGCGGAGAGAGCCTTCTCTCGATCATAGTCAAGCCCGGTTTGCGGTAGGTCTTCATCCTTAGCCAGTTCTTCGTTTTGCATCACTTCAATTAGATCTGACAAAACAAAATCACTTGTAATAAGAGATTGGAACCTTTCTTTCGCTGACAAAACTTTAGGCCATGGGGTATCGAGTAGTGCGTTGCTTAACCCATAAATACCCGGTCTCAGTGTGCTTACCTCCTTACTGTAGTTGCTGACATGGCTCATACTTGAGTCTAAAGTGATCAAGTTGAAACCATTGTAAATGTCACCCTCTCGCTGAACTATCGATGCATACGCTTCAGGTTTGGAATGACCTGTGAGAAAATTTACAGGTAAATCTCCACGTGACTTTGCATTTGACTTGATGTTTGCCAAGTCCCGATAGTTAGTCAGTGCGGCAAATCTTCCATTGCGATTGATCCCCATCCATGTTCCCTTTGCCTGCAGGTCCCTGCCTCCAAACAGGTTTGGTTGGTCCTCCCACCATTGGGCAGCTGCTGTGCGTCTATGGTAGAATTCATCGCGATTTGCAGCGAGAATAAACTTATACTTTGGGTGATAGTCGTAAGCGAACGTGATTAGGCACATGATGCTACCGCTTTGGGTTGAATCTTCTAATTTAGCTCGAAAAAATTCAGGACGGATTTCAACAGCTCTCCTAGTTCACATTCGCATTCCAATAATTCGGCACTTGCAATCCATTTTAACTGACATCTGTGTTTATTCACTGGAGGAACTATGAAGAAAGTAATTAAGTATCTAAAGGATTTTCAACGGGAGCATTTTGACTGGAAGATGTACTCAGTGATCTTTCTTTTTGCGGTCATCTGCACTTTCTTCAATTACAAATACGACCTTGAAGATAGTGTGATAGATTCATACACCGGTGAGCCCATCAAGTGGGTTTGGATGTTTCTATTTCATGGACTACCATTTTTAGTGGTCTGTCTGATTCTATACGCTTTTGGTAAAAAGCGGGAATGGCTGACGGATAGGAGTTATTGGCTAAAATTCTTCATTGGTTTTGGTTTGCTAGCACTGGATCGATCTTTCTATGGATTTCACGATTGGATCAGACAACTCCCTCGGATGGAGGCTTATTTTATAGCTCGCTGTGTAAACTGGTCTTCCAGTATCATCTTAGTGGTGATCCCCCTTTTGATCATGTATCCCTTCTTGGAAAAGGATGAGGACAAGAACTTCTATGGCTTGGCTTGGAAGAAATTTGATGCAAAACCTTATCTGGTACTGCTAGGAGTCGCATCTGTTTTTATTGTGTTAGGATCTTTCCTTGGTGAGATTCAAGACTACTACCCACGGTATGCAAAATCTGGGGCCAACCTGTATTTGAATGCAAATCCTGATGTTTCGGAATGGTGGCTTGTGGGGATTTATGAATTATCCTATGGCAGTAATTTTATCCAGGTTGAGCTAATCTTTCGAGGGTTTCTGATTTTCGCATTCACTCGTACTTTGGGAGGTTATGCAGTGCTTCCCATGGCAGTCACTTACGCTTTTTTGCATTATGGCAAGCCTCTAGGTGAAACAGCCAGTTCTATTTTCGGGGGCTATGTGCTAGGGGTCATTTCCTACTATAGTAGAAATATTTGGGGAGGAATTTTTATTCACTTAGGAGTCGCCTGGCTG
>JABSPG010000280.1:0-3518 GCA_013214445.1 Ekhidna sp.
GTTTACCACCCCTAGCTCAGGTGCATAGCGAGTGGAATCAGGATCAGGTTTGGCAGGAAAGAAGCTACTCTGACCAGCTGTGAGATTGGTTCGACCAGCACCAACTATCCAAATATTATCTAAGCCAATTACCCGAAAGGAAAGATTGTCACCACCTTGATGTCCACGACGATGCGAGGTAGTTGAAAATGCCACCACGATATCATTTTGATCCTTAAACTGATTTCTTGTAACCGACACTCCTTGGCCAGGACTAAAGAAATATTTCCAATCATCAGGAATCTGCACAGAATTATCATCAGAATTGGTAAAAAGGATATTCTCAAACGCACCATCTCGAACCGACTTCCAATCTTTACGCTGATTGAATAAATCGATGGCATAGCGCAAGCGCTTTTTGGTGGAATCCTTCACCAAATAATATCCATACGGTAACCACTTTGATCCCCATGCAGTACCATCGTCCGAAAAATCTGGTTTGATTCCGTAAGTCGATGTATTTTCTATCGGCACAAAAGCTGTGACCGCTGCTTGAAAGGCCTTGACCATTCGGTCATTTAGCGAAAACTTCTCAACAGGGATATCATACTTGTTTGTCCAGGAAATTAGTGCGGGGTAGATGAACCCCCAACCGTATCCCCAATACCCTAAGCTCTCCACGTTCCACCCATCTTCATGAACGTTTGCCAACGCAAAATCCTCTACTCGCTTTTTAGCGTCAAATTCCAAGGGAGCGATCTTGTTCTTTGATATTTCATTGCCATTCTCAAAATCATCCCACAACAACGAGGAAAACAGGATTGTACCATACCTTACCCCCATCCAATTGCTTGCCATGTCATAGTTAGCAGCACGCCCCATCGTAGCAGACATATGTAAGACTACTGGGTACACTTTTTCATTGAACCCACGTGCATATTCATCACCCCAGGCATCATAGCAGTAGTCGTAAGCCATCATCACCTTCTGCAAGGATTGCGCTCGGGTCAGTCCAAAAGACTCGTAGTTCAAAAAACCTTCCGTATCCGCTATTATCTGATTTACAAACCTCTGCGACTTTTCAGCCCATTCTTTCTCTCCTGTCAATAGGTATGCCTGAGCACTTACCAGCGCTAAGTCTGCCGCGCTATATCTCCACTTGTTTTCTGAACTCTGCCAATCCCCAGCAGCCAAAAGATCTTTGTACTGATACTTGATACCATCAAGCATGTCTTTGTAAATACCCTCCTTCACTTTTGATCTCAAAGTTGTCAATTCACTTTTCTTAACTAACCCTCTAGGATGTTCGAACCTTTGGGCAATCGATAGAGAACTGTACAAGAAGGCACACAACACTATTACAAGCTTCACCTTATCAAATTGTGACCTTAAATAAATCAGCATCATTTTACTCCCTCCATTATGTCTCGTATCTCTTCTTCCGATAGCGAGCCAGCATATATCCTAACTTCATCTAAGATCCCTTGTGCCACTCTACCTTGTGGGTGTTCCTGATTACCTCCGACCTGCCATTCAAACTCGGAGTTCTTAATAGGCCCATTGTGATCCAATCGATTTCGTTCCCTTCCATCCACAATAACTCGGATATGGGAAGCGTCCTTGACCCCTGCAAAATGCGTCCACTCTTCCATCCATTTCGGTTGTCTCATATTGTCCTCTTTGGGTTTGGAATTGAAAAAGCATTGCCCTCTACCCCAGCTTCCAGCCGCGAATTTCAACTGCCGCTTCCCATTTAGCTTGAGCATATGAAAGCCTCCCTTTGTGATCAAAGGCGCTGTTCCCTTTTGATCGATCGGCTTATACCAAGCCAACATGGTCAGATTATCGCCTGCTATCTCGGTGCTAGCTGATCTTGGAATGGATATATGTCCATCTATGAGCTGTATTCCTTGCCCCTTTTTACCCACAACCCAATCCAGTTCACCTCTCACAATTCCATGGTTCTCAAAACCTGACCGATCAGCAACATCTTTTCCTTCCGTTTCAAAATCATAGTGAACAACAAGGGTTTCCTCCTGATCTTCATAGACTTTAAATTTTGTGTTAGGGCCGTGATTCAATCTGATGCTTTGAAATCCTTTGAAGCCATCAACAGAAAAGCTCCCTTCAATGCGTTGCTCTTGACCTGGCTCCAGTTTAAGCACAGTTTTATTTTCTACGCCCTTATCATTTAAGAATAGGCTAGGTTCAAAAGAGCGTGTTTCGCCCGATATATTTTTGACACTTACTTGCCACTTAGCTTCTTCGGAGACATCAATCAGTGGATCAATCACGACTTGCTCAATATGCAGAGCTTCTACGAGTCTCAGTTCAGTTGGGCTAACCTCAACCAGCTCCTTCATATTTTCAACTGATATTGAATGCTCACCGGCTTGATATAAACGAATATTTGCTTCTAGTTCCTTTTCTTTTCCTCCTTCTATCATGAAGTATTCCGAATGCAGGATCTTATCCCCATCTTTTACCTCCAGCAAATAATTGCCAACCGCTCCTTTATTTCTCACAACGCACGAAACTCTCACGGGATCATTAGGTGATACTTTAGATTTGTCCATTGTAAAATCCACCAATTCAAATGCTGGCTCTTCAGTAGTTACCGAATAGGGCTTTTTTCCACTTGAACCAAAAGAATCATTAGGACTCTCACCCATTTCAAAAACAAGTGAAAAATTCATTAAATCATTGATTTTAACGAACACCTGATCTAGCGATTCACCTCCCAGTCTGGCACTTTGAATATAGATATTATTCTGACTTACGTTCTTTGCCTCAAGCGTAATCTTCTCAGTCTCGCTTCTATGGATAGTTACTTTGTCAAATAGTGGACCATTAATTATTAACTCTCCTGAGCCTGGAGCAGCAGGAAACAATCCCAATGCACCCCACATATAAACGCTGGACATTGTGCCCCAATCATCATTACCCGGGACGCCATAGGGTTTGTTTTTAAAGAATTTTCGCAGTGTATGGTTTACCCACTTCATGGTAAGGTCCGGCCTTCCGGCATAAGAAAATAACCATGGAAAATTCATCGGACATTCATTATCCAGCGTGTAATATCCTTCTTCAAAATTTCGATTGAGGTGGTCCACAAAGGACTCTTCACCGCCCATAAGATTAATCAATCCTTGAGCATCATGAGGTGCAAACCAAGACATATTCCACTTATCTGCTTCAGAATATATAGTTGCATCGGCCCAACTTTTATCTGGATTCCTACTCCGCATAAAACGGGATTTAGGTTCTAGCTGGGTCTGGTAATTTAGAGAGCGTCGATAAAGTTTCTGTGATAGATCCTTATCTCCCACCTGCTCTGCTATTTTGGCCAGAGACCAATCATTGTGAGAGAATTCCAATGTGGCTGTGGTAGCATAACTCATCGGAAAGGGCACAAATCCCAAAGAATCGTAAGCCTTCATCTCCTTATCTCGGAAGTAGGGTTTTTCAATCATTAACTCTTTTAAACCCTTATATGCCTTTTCGACATCAAAGTCAATTCCCTGCTCTAGTGCGTCTGC
>JABSPG010000280.1:3528-5773 GCA_013214445.1 Ekhidna sp.
ATACAGAGGTCATGACCGATGGTTCTGGTACTCTCTTATAGGTGTCATAGAACCGAAGAGAAGATTGCATATAATCTCTCCCTTTCTTCGGATTAATAAAGTTGACCAAAGGATGTAGCGTTCTAAAAGCATCCCAAGGTGTTAAGTATATGTAATGTGTCTCGCCATCTTCCAATGGCTCACTGTTTTCATAGCCAGGAAATTGACGATTTATGTCTGTTGCATTGAATGGTAGCAATGATGCGTGATACAGGGCTGTATAAAAGGTCTTTTTATCTACTTCATTGCCTTCTATCTCAATCCGTTGAAGTTCGTATTCCCAAAGCTGATCCGCTTGCTGAGCGACTTCTTCCAAACTCCACCCTGGAATTTCAGTCTCTAGATTCTCCCGTGCATTTTCAAAGGAGACATAGGATATCCCCAATTTGAATTGAAGTCTAATCTTATCTTGGTCATTGAGAAGCACGAACCAATGACTTCTTCGTCCATTCTTTACTTCCTTTAGCTCGACTTTGTCATTGAATTTGAAATGAATATAAATACTCTGATCAGCCTTAATGAATTCGCTTCTTCCTGCTCTAAGAACAGCTTTAAACTCATTGCTACCAACCTCCTTAAAGGACTGAAAGCTTGAAAAATGAATTCCTTTTTGTCCTTCCTTACTAAATCTAAAATTGGTAATACCAGATCTTATTAAAGAGGCAAACTCACATGAAATGTCATGATCAACTAACTCAACTTGATAGTATCCTGCCTTGGCATCTTCTTTTGAATGATCAAAGTATGACTTCAGTTCGCTTGGTTGAACGTTTTGATAGTCTTCTGTGATAAAGGGCATGAAGTTTCCCTTTCCAGCTGATCCATTAGGCCAACCACTAAAGTGTTCTGTCATAGAAAACTTACGGATGGTATCTTTTTTATAGAAGTAACCTTGCAGGTATTCTTTGCTAGTCTGCGTTTCAGGAGATAGCTGCACCATTCCATGCGGAGCAACCGCACCTGGATATAACCCAGCCTCAGACCTCCAGAGGGACACAAAATCAGTTTCATCAGAGCCAATAAAGGGATCAATGTAGTTTGTCAAAGTGACTTTTTCTGTAGGTTGACAGCTAATGATCACTACTATCATCACAAGAAGAAATAAATGCTTCTGCATCTCTAAAGAATCTAAAATTAAAGATCGATTTTAACCCTTGGGTCAGCTATTCCCACAGTGTCTGTATCAACTATAAAACAACTTCCGGATAAAGGATACTTGGATTTGTCGGCATCATCAAGATCACGCTTAGAAGTAGTAATAAAAAGTTGGTTCATTTTAGGCCCCCCGAAACAACAGCTGGTCGTATAAGGAGCAGGCACATCTATTTGCAACAGTTTCTCTCCTTCAGGGCTATACTTCACTACCTTGCCTTCCCCATAAAAAGCAATCCAAAAGCAACCTTCTGTATCTATGGTCATACCATCTGCTAAATCATTTTCTTCAAAAGTCATGAATACGCGTCGATTGGTAAGATTTCCTGTAGTAATATCATAATCGTAAGCAAACATTTTGAACTGAAGCGTATCGATCATATAGAAAACGGTTTTCTCTTTATTCCAACCCATGCCATTCGGAATGCGTAGTTCTTTATCAAACTCTGTAAAGGATTGATCCTTGTTCAATCGATACAATCGTCCTTTAGGTGCACTACCATCATAAAGCATGGTTCCGGCATAAAATCGCCCTTCGCTATCTACCGTTCCGTCATTGAACCGAAGCTCAGGTTGATCGCTTTCTGGAGACGGGTCAAATAGCGAAAGTACATTCTTGTCCTGATCAAATACACCAAATCCATTGGCAGTGGCTACAACGGGAATGCCTGACTCTGCCAGTGCCATCACACCCAGAGGCTCACCAATATTAAATGATCGGAAAGATCTGTCCTGAGGATCTCCGATTAGGTAAGATCCTTCAATAAGATTTACCCAATAGTATTTTTGGGATACTGGATCCCATACGGGTCCTTCCCCGTGATCAACAATGATGTCAAATATTGGCGATACGTTTAGTTCCATTTTATGATTTCAGTAAATAAAAAAAGAGGATGTATCAAAAGGTCTTGAAAAACTATTTTGTGTCATTCTGACAAAGGAAGAATCTTATCATAATTGCATGAAAGACAATTTTTCTGAGGAGATCCTTCATTAAATTCAGGATGACAGACCTTTTGAGACACCCTCTTCCAATGATTTAAAGGTTTTTACA
>JABSPG010000281.1 GCA_013214445.1 Ekhidna sp.
GTCCAAGCTGCTTCAATAAATCTTTGGATCCCTTAGGCACATCAGTTCCTATTTCAAAACTGGGAGCACTTGGAGTCCTGAATGTTCTCGAAGGATCATACGATTTCACATCAGCGTTCCCGTTTACAGAAACTTCCCCAATGTACTTAAGCGTTTTTGTGCCCCTATCAAAGCTTTTCTTTATCTCAAAAAGTTCTGGATGACTGTCTATGAAATTGACTGTTGCTTTTCCTTCAAAAAAGTCCTTCGTATATATGACGTTTTCAAGAAATCCAATATTTGTCTTGACTCCTCGAACCCTAAACTCTCTCAAAGCTCTATGGAGACGTTGTGCACTCCCCTTCAGTGTTCGTCCTTTTGCTGTAACCTTGACTAGCAACGAATCAAAAAACGGAGAAATTTTGACTCCTTGATACACATTACCTGCATCAAGCCTAATGCCAAAACCACCTGCACTCCTGTAAGCGATGACAGTACCATAATCTGGTTTAAATCCATTTTCAGGATCTTCAGTAGTCACTCTACACTGGATGGCAAAACCTTTAATTGATATGTCTTCTTGTGAACGAATATAGATTTGGGGATGAGATAAATCACAACCCGACGCAATCAGCAGCTGTGAACGAACAATATCAACTCCGGTTATCTCCTCTGTGATTGTATGCTCTACTTGCACCCTTGGGTTTACCTCTATGAAATAAATATTTTCGTCAGGATCAACCAAAAATTCTACTGTGCCTGCATTATTATAATTTACTTGACCGGCAATTTTTAGTGCGTATTCGTACAACCTTTCCCTGGTTTGGTCTTTCAGTCCATAGCTAGGTGCTACCTCAACCACTTTCTGAAACCTTCTTTGAACGGAGCAATCTCTTTCATAGAGATGAACCATATTTCCTTTATTATCAGCAAGGATCTGAACTTCTATATGTTTTGGATTCTCAACATATTTTTCAAGAAAGATTGTATCATCACCAAAAGCCTTCCCAGCTTCAGACTTTGCTTCGGCATAAGATTTTATCAATTGCTTTTCATCCCTTACTACACGCATTCCTCTACCACCTCCTCCAGCGGCCGCTTTGATAATTACCGGGTACCCTATTCTTGTAGCTTCAGAAATAGCAATCTTTTCTTCAGAAAGGATCTCCTGATTATCCTCTATCACAGGAACATTTGCAGCTCTGGCTACTTTTTTTGCCATCACCTTATCTCCAAGCTGCGCCATTACTTCAGGCGCTGGCCCTACGAAGGTTATTCCCTCTTCTCTACACCTGCTGGCAAACGTCACATTTTCTGATAGGAAGCCATAGCCAGGATGTATGGCATCTATCCCGTTTTCTTTAGCAACAGAGATGATTTCCTCAATATTTAGATATGGTTTTAAGGGTTCTTCTTTAGATCCAATCTGATAAGCTTCGTCTGCCTTATATCTATGCAGGGAATACCTATCCTCATGTGTATAAATGGCTACTGATCTAATGTGCAATTCGGATATAGCTCGTAAGACACGTATTGCTATCTCGCCTCTATTGGCGACCATGATCTTCTTAAAGAACTTCTGATTTTCCATATCAACTGGAAATTAATAAAAATGATCGTTTATTGCTCAAACAACAGAATGCCCATAGAAGACTAATATCTACTCGACCTTATTTTTGGTCTTTCTTGCAGAATAGCTTTTCATATTTACATAGACTGCACAAACTATACTAAGCGCTAATCCAGCAGCTGTCCCTAAGTCAACCAATTGTCGATTCAGGTCGATCCCTGTAACTTTTTCGAGAATATACTCAATAAATGAGCTTGGTATGTTCTGCTCTCCTAAAGCTCGTTTGATATCCCAATGCCAGTCAGTCAATGGACAATAACCTATCGTCCCAACATACAATCCAATGGCTAGCCATGCTGTAAGAGTCAGAAAAATGGCTATCAGATGAGCTTTACGAGTTGATTTGTGTATCCAGCCAGTCAATACAAAAAGTACAAACGCCGAATGAAAAAAGGTAAGAAAGTAGTCTAGGAAATTGTTCATAAATCCATTTGTTTCCAAGATAGTGCCACCAGCAGGAGTCCCTTCATATTATCGACAAAAAGCAATAAAAATCAGATTTAAACAACTACTATAGTAACGAAGATCCAAAAGTGTACTCCGAAGTGATGCCGAAGAATATTTTTACATTTGAAGAATTTAAGTTTTAGTCTCTTCACAGTGCCATGAAAAATTCCCTTCTTTTCCTAATCCTATTATCATTTGCGGTCTCTTGCAAACCTCCTGAGCAAGAAGAATCAATCCCCGTGCCTAGCCGTGTAGCTTTGACTACCGAAGTTGGAGAAATAATTATTGAACTCTCTGACAGAACTCCATTGCATCGAGATAACTTTCTCAAACTGGTGGAATCCGGAGCATACGATAGTATACTATTTCATCGTGTGATCAGTGATTTTGTAGTACAAGCCGGAGAGAGAGACAGTAGCAATTATCAATCATCTGACTCAATAGAGCTAGATTATACCGTGCCTGCAGAATTTGATAGTACACTTTTTCACAAAAGAGGAGCTATTGGTGCTGCAAGGGATGGAAATCCTGCCCGTGCATCCTCTTCGATCCAATTCTACATTGTACAGCGTGGACCTAGAGCAGATAGTCTAATAGACAAAGATGAAAAACGCATAAATAAATGGTTATCAGAAAACAAAACAGTTAATGCTCAAGAAAATACAGCATTGAAAGACTCTCTTGCAAAAGCAATGGAGGCAAATGATATGGAGGTCTATTCGCAATTAGCTGACTCCATTTCCAAATTGGCAGAACTAATTGAATTCGAAGCTTACAAAATTCCTATATCGCAACGAAAAATCTATAATTCACTTGGGGGAACACCACATCTCGATCAGAACTATACGGTGTTTGGCGAGGTTGTGGAAGGAATGAATGTTGTTGATTCCATTGCAATGAAACGTGTCAATGACCAAGGAAGACCACTTAAAAAGATTTATATTATTTCAGCAACGGTAGTGGAGTAATAACGCTAAACTCTTCTCTCGCTAAGTTTATTAAGAGCTGTCTGCAATTCTCTTTTAAGTTTCACTTGAGCCTCTCTTGCTTTATCCTTATAAGCAACTAGTTCTAAGGATAGGTCTTCATATTCTCTCTTAGCCTTTGTTGTCACTCGGTTGCTTCTCAAGAACATCATATAACACAAGGCAGTCGTTACTGCCAAAACAATGATAATGCCCCATACAAACAAGTGATACCCTCCTTTAGAAAACAATATTCCCAGAAAGTTTATACTATCATTCGTCTCAAGACTACTATCTAACTCAGCTTGCACGTTATCTAGTTTAGCTTCTAGATCTTTGATGGCTCCCTGCTGCTCTTCTAGCTTAACCTGTAAGTCAACAGCAATGCCTCTACTAACACTGAGTGTATCATTGACCTCTTTCCAGAAATCGCTCAAATCAGACTTGGGAATGACTTTAAACTGCTGATAAGTCTCAGATCCTTCGATGAGTAAATCATATTTGTGGTTTAAAGATTCTTGTCCTTTCACTATAAAAGCGTGACAAAATATTATCCCAAAAAGGAATATGGTTCTCAAAAATTTCATTGGTAGTGTGTACTGTTTAGATTCGATATTGGCAATCAATTCGCGAATTAAAGCGATTTAAAAAAGATGTACAACCACAATCGAATTGTAGACTACATTTATTTAATTCTAATACCTAAAATGATTGCAATTGTCTTGCAATTACTGCTATTCCACAGTCTCCACAATCAAATTATGATTTGTATATATGCAGATATCGGCGGCTATCGTTAGACCCTCCCTCACCATTTCTTCTGCAGTCAATTCGGATGCATGTTTTTTTAAAGCTAAGGCGGCAGATCTAGCATACATGCTACCAGATCCGATAGAAGCAATATCATTATCAGGTTCTAATACGTCTCCTGTACCTGAAACAACCAACACCTCGTTCTTATCAGCCACAATCATCATAGCCTCTAACTTTCTCAAATACCTATCAGTCCGCCAATCTTTAGCCAGTTCGACAGCAGCTCGCTTTAAGTTTCCGGAGTAGTTACTTAGCTTTTCATCAAACCGGTCTAGAAGGGTAAATGCATCAGCGGTTGATCCTGCAAAGCCTGTTACAATCTTGCCATCTCCTAACTTTCGAATCTTTTTGACATTAGACTTAGCTACTGTATTGCCTAGGGTAGCTTGCCCATCGGCTCCAATTGCTACTTTGCCATTATGCTTTATTGCCAATACTGTGGTAGACCTGATCTTTTCCATTTGCTTGATTTCAGTAATGTCGTCTCCAAATCCGTAGACTTCACATTTACTCGAATAAACTAAAATACCCCAAAACAAGTTCGGGGTATTTCAATGAGTCTTTACTAGATTAAATTAAAATTCTTACAGGATCTTCAAGAAGTTCCTTAAAGGTTTTAAGGAAGGCTGATCCCACTGCACCATCGACAGCCCTGTGATCACATGACAGAGTGACTTTCATTACATTTCCTGGCTTCATTTCACCATTCTTCACAATTACCGTTTCCTTGATTCCACCGACAGCCATAATACAAGCATCCGGCGGGTTTATGATTGCAGTGAATTCCTCAATACCAAACATTCCCAAATTGGAAATGGTAAAAGTATTTCCAGAAAACTCTTCTGGCTGCAGCTTTTTATCTTTTGCTTTCTGAGCTAGCTCTCTCACTTCTGAAGAAATATGAGATAGCGATTTGTTATCAGCAAATCGTACTACCGGAACAATTAGCCCATCAGGAATAGCAACAGCTACTCCCATATGAATGTGGGCATGCTTAACCATGTGATCTCCCATCCAGCTCACATTAACATCTGGATGTTGCCTTAGGGCTGCTGCTGCTGCCTTAATCACCATGTCATTGAAGCTAATCTTAACCGGAGCTACCTCATTCATTGATTTCCTCGCTTGAATGGCTTTATCCATGTTTATCTCCATGGTCAAGTAGAAATGAGGAGCACTGAATTTGCTATCACCAAGTCTCTTAGCTATCACTTTTCTCATTTGCGATAGCTCAACCTTTTCTGACCTTTCCTCTCCCACAACCTGAGGTATATGCACGGCAGGGGCTGACTCTTCGGCCGGAGCAGATGCTATCTGTGGCATAGCAGAAGGAGTGAATTCTTCTACATCCTTCTTTACAATTCTTCCTTCTGTTCCTGTCCCTGTAACCTGGGTAAGGTCTATTCCTTTTTCAGAAGCAATTTTCTTTGCAAGGGGAGATGCTTTAATTCTTCCATTGCTTGCGCTTACGGATTCTACGGGCTCAGCGATTGCTTGTGCCTTTGGGGCGTCAACAGCAATGGATTTTTCTTCTTTTGTTGGCTCACTGCTTGAACTACCTTGTTCTTCAGCTTTTAGCAATAGTTCAAAGTCTGCACCTTCCTCCCCGATGATAGCAATTATGCCATCTACAGGCACTCCATTTCCTGACTCAACTGCTGTATAAAGTAGCGTTCCGTCTTCATAAGCCTCAAGTTCCATAGTAGCTTTATCCGTTTCTACTTCAGCCAATATTAGTGGAGCATCTACCCCTCGCTCTTTTGACGAAATTTCTAATGAAATTAAAAACAATGTCGATTTCATTACCAATAAACAATTTGATAAAGGAAATAAAAAACCTTCTGCATTAATCAAATTAGGATTGCATGGAGAGATTAAAGTCCTGAGAAGATAATCCATAACTACGTATATCTCCTCTATCATCACTAGGTAATTTA
>JABSPG010000282.1 GCA_013214445.1 Ekhidna sp.
AAAATCAGTGCATTTGCTGAGTCCAAGGGGAATTTATCAGAGAAGTTTCTGCCTGCGACCATTTCCATTTGATAGGTTGGTATGAAGTCTTCATCTACCTCGAAAATAGCCGGACTTTTGTAAACCAAATCTCCTGAGATTGGGTCAGCAATTCCTGTTCCTGCATTTGGGAAAAAGTCTCCGGGTGTTGCTCTAGATACAGAGACCATGTCTACCGCAGGGTGTTCCAAAAACTCCTGCTTGATTAAAGCTCTTTTTTGCTGCACGACATCATCATATCCGAAATCAATAACGAGTACTTGCTCAGAATCAAATCCTAAATCATAGTCGCGGAGGTAATTAAGCTGCGAGGAAACCACAGTTGCTCCAGCCAAAAGAATGATGGATAGCGCAAACTGGATAACCACCAGAGATTTTCGCAACCAGGTTCCCTTAGCAGACGTCTTGAACGAACCTTTCAAAACGGTGATGGGCTTGAAAGTTGACAGCACAAAGGCTGGATAGCTACCAGCCACTATACCGATAAATAGGATAGTAATGAGAGCTAGGAGTGCATTTTTGATGCTAAATAGCCAGTCAATTGGTAATACTTTTCCAGAAATAGTTTCTAGTAATGAATGTCCTGCCAGTACCAGTGCTGCGGCACAGAAAGAGGCGATGAATGTCACCAAAATGGCCTCAATTAAAAACTGATAAATAAGTGCGCTTTTTTGTGATCCTATGGTCTTGCGTATCGCAACTTCCTTGGCACGTTCCACAGATCTGGCAGTGGAGAGGTTCATAAAGTTGATACATGCAATTAATAGTATGAAGAACGCTACAGAAGTAAATATGTAAATGTTGGTCATACTTCCTGTGGGACCCGGCTGCCGAGCTGCCTCTGAATGCAGATATGCATCTGACAGTGGCTCGAAGGCCAAGCTGTAGTAAGAGTCTTCTTTTAAGTACTTCTCGAAGAATGGCGGCAGCTTACTTTCAACACTTTTGATGTCTGTGCCGGGCTTTAGTGTGAAGTAGGTGTAAAAATCTACGTATCCCCAAGAGTCGAATATTCCCGGTCGAAATTTCTTAAAGGTGCTCATGGAGATAAGCGCATTGAAGGAGAAGTGAGAATTTGAAGGGATCTCAACTACAGCAGTAACTTCAAAGGGCTCACTATTATCCATCAGGATAGACTTACCTATCGGGTTTTCTGAGCCAAAATACTTTTTCGCTAAGGGCTCAGTTAAGACCAGCGTTTTCGGACGAGTAAGTGCAGTCTTGGGATCGCCCGCTAAGACGTTCCAGTCGAAAACATCAAAGGCTGTAGAATCAGCAAAAAGCACATCGGGTTCAGCGTATGTGACCCCATTGTACTCAAACAACCAAGGCGAATCACTAGTAAATCGAAAGACCTTGTCTACTTCTGGAAAAAATTCTTTGAGCGCATCAGCGACAGGAGCATTTCCCCAAACTTGATACTCAGGTATTGGAATATTGCCGTGATCGATTTCTTCCCCTTCTGGTGCATAGTAGTGAATGACGCGATAGGTGTTGTCGTAGTGCTCATTGTATTTGTCGTAGGATAGCTCATTGTTGACATAGATGAGTATCAAGATGCAGCTGGCAATGCCTACGCTAAGTCCTGAAACATTTAATAATGAGAAGGTTTTATTTCGGAGTATGTTCCGCATACTCACTTTATAGTAATTCTTAATCATGGCGTAATTGTCGAGTTTTTGAGTTGAGCCAAAGGGCCGGATAATTCCTGGACGAAAAAGTCTAAATACGTCCTGCGCGAATTGCCATTTGGCAGCTTTATTTTGTTTTGTCCTTTTTTCGAATCGTTCCAAAAGGTCTCCTTCTATATCGTCTACACAATCTGGATCGCAGAACCAGCGGAAGAACCTTAGCGCCCAATTGGGTGGAGAGTTGGATTCCTGTAGCATCTAGATGCTAAATTTTACAACGAATTCCGGCACAGCATTCCATAGTCCCAACCGCTGCTCCTTGGTTTCTTGTAAAATATTTTTTCCTGCTGAGGTCAAGTGGAAGAAACGCTTTCGCTTACCCCCCCGAATACTGGTTGCTTCACCCAATTCAGAGTGGAGGTATCCTTTCTTTTCCAGTCTTCTCAAGACAGTCTGTAGTGCACCAATGCTCACCTTTCTATTCAGACGTTGCTCCATCTCCTCGATGATTGCAAAGCCATATGCATCGTCCGTTAGAATGGCGACAGTCAGCATCACTACTTCTTCGAATTCTCCTAGTTGATGTTTTCCCATTTTTAGATATTTACCTCAAATGTAGTAATAATAAATACCTTATACCTTAATTGTAGTTTTTATGTTTCATAAATAGGACAAAATTGTTGAGGTTAGTTGATTTCTAGAGATTGCTGTAGGTGCTTCCGAAGTAGGAGGAAAGAATGTACTTCCCCTCTTCGACCACATATAAGTAGTCAAATGCGGCCTGAAAAAAAACGCCTTCGATGGACGGGTAAACGGGGTTTGGTCCTTCGATTAGTTCCCAGCTTGAAGACTTTTTGTATAGATTCTGACCACTCAAAAGATATAAGATGCCATCATATGTCTGCAATCGTGATATATATTCAAGCGCAGTAGGTAAAGCCTCTTCTGTGAGTATGAATGTCTCAGTGTCCAGATGGTATAATTTGGCCGAAGGGACATTACTGGCAAAACCACTTTGAGTAGCCAGAATGTAAAGATCACCATTTTCGTCAGGATGAATCTCTTGGATGCGACCTTCGATAGTTCCATTGAATTTCAGTGACTCCCATGAATTTCCAGAATCATTGGATTGAAAAATTGAGTCCGAAAATTCCGTGGATAGTCCAAACAAGCTTCCGTTCTCGGCGCGTACGATTGGGTAATCTGCCAGTGGTGCTATCAATAGTTCCCAAGACTGTCCTTTGTCTCTGGATCGGTACCAATTTGCAGTGTAATCAATGTCAGTGGAGGTGTAATTCACAAAGATCACGGTATCCTCTGCCAGCAATTGTGAGGGATAAAGAAATTCATCGGGTCCTGGCAGGCCCGTTTGTTTTGCTTGCCAGCTAGCTCCATCGGTTCCAAATAGAACCTCTTGAGAGGTGATAGCGATAAAGGTGCCATCGTTAAGGATATCAAAATCAGTGATCCTATCGTCGATAGTTTCAACGGGTTCCCAACGCCTGAAATCCATCGATCTTAGTAGCTCAGACTCCTGTACACGAATGTCTCTAGTGTTAAATGCATACGCAAAGCCATTGTGTGCTTGGATTCTTCCACCTCTCGGAAAACCACAGAGCCTTTTCCAGTCTGAATCACTTGCTACCACCTGCGCCTGGGCTTCTACGCTCGCAATCGAAGGGCATGGATGATCCATACTACAGCCGATATCTCTGATCGAAATATTAAAAGTCTGAGTTCCAGTCTGGCACTCTAGTGAAAAGTAGACACGAGCCTCATAATTTTCATCCAAAAGGTAGGCTAGGGTTTCCACATCATAGTTATCTCCGACCAGCATTCCACCACCTCTTGGCATCTGAAGCGCAAGTTGATCATATGGTCTCGTTGAATTGACCTTGATAACAACAGGCTCGGTAATGAATTCTCCCTGTATGCCAATCTGATTATTTCCGCTTAGTATCTCTATGGAATCTTTAGGACGTACATCTTCCGACCTACAGGCAAGCAGGAGACTTGAAAGTGCTAAAACAATATAAAAGGAACGCAAGACGAGATTCTTCATATTTGTTAAGGACGATTGCTAAGGTAGCAAATGCACATGGGAACCATATCAACTTGCTCCATGGTGGAGTTGGAAACCTTTGTAGCGGAGATTTCAATTTGTATCGGTGCTTACTTTTTGGCTCTTTGAGAAGAGCGTTTTTGAGCCTTTACCCCCCAATTCAATACTTTCGCCAAAAACCAACTAAAAGAAATGAAAAACCTCATCTACTTATGTATGCTACTATTTGTGGCAGCATCGTGCCAACAGCCGGCCCCAAAGGAGACAGTAGAAGCACCCGTCGTTCCTGTTTATGAAGCACCAAAACATCATTCGCCTGCATTAACTGCTGTTTTTGATGCGCATGGAGGATATGAGCAGTGGTCCAAGATGCAAAGCTTATCCTACCAGAAAGGAGATGAGTACACCATCACAAATTTATGGAACAGGCAAATCAGGGTTGAGTCACCCAAGCAGACCATCGGCTTTGATGGTACGGAAGTATGGGTAACTCCTGACACAGTAGATGCCAGCAGAGCAAGATTTTACCATAACCTTTATTTCTACTTTTATGCCATGCCATTTGTGGTCGGTGATCCTGGTGCATATTACGAAGATATGGAGCCTATGGAGCTAGACGGTAAAATTTACAATGGCATTAAGGTATCCTACAGTGCAGGGATTGGTGATGCGCCTGACGACAACTACATCATTTGGGCCAACCCTGAGACTAACAAGATGGAATGGCTAATGTACACAGTCACGTATAAGGGCGATGGACCAAGTGAAAAGTACAGCCTGATAAAGTATGGTAATTGGGCAGAGGTAAACGGATTACTCCTACCTACATCTATGCAATGGTTTCAGTATGATGGTACTACTGTTGGTGAAGCACGAAGAGACGCAACACCATTCACTGAGGTCAAGATTACCGATCAAGCACCGCAAGCGGACTTGTTTGTGATGCCGGAAAATGCTCAGGTGGCTCCAAAATAGGTGTTTTGATCTAAAG
This sequence comes from Ekhidna sp., assembly GCA_013214445.1. GTDB lineage: Bacteria > Bacteroidota > Bacteroidia > Cytophagales > Cyclobacteriaceae > Ekhidna. The sequence goes on from JABSPG010000282.1 coordinate 4,724, forward strand.
GCAGAGAAAACTCGCAGTAGTTACTCGAAAGTCAGTCATTCTGAACTTGTTTCAGAATCTATAAGAGTCGTACCTCCATAGTAGATTCCGGAATGAATTTGGAATCACAGGGGTATTTTTGCGGCAAATCACGCTAACGTAATGAAGCACTCATCGATCTATTTCTTACTTCTGATCGCTTTTACTCCATATGGATGGTCGCAGGAAGCACAATCTCCAATGGATGATTTACCGGATTATATCACACAAATCACTCACTTTGGACAGAGAGCAGACTGGTCCCATGACGGCACCAAGATTCTGTTTATAGAAAAGACCTTTGGGGATGTCTTCGAAGTAGAAGTTGCTACGGGTAAAATCACACCGATGACCCATCACTTTTTCCATGAGGGGTTTGTGCGTGCCTTGTACTTATCCAATGGGGATATCCTCCTATCCGGAGCAAAGGAATTTGATGCAAATGACCCTTGGAAAAGTCGGGATGCCAGAAACACTGAATTATGGGTTCTAAAGTCAGATTTGCAATCCCCTCCATTTCCACTTGGTGTACACTGCAAAGAAGGCCCAGCGGTATCCAGGACTAAGATGAACATTGCTTGGGCACTGGGTAGTACCGTTTACTATGGCGAAATAGCCTATGAGGAGGAAAAACCAAAACTAAAAAACTGGAAGCCACTATTCACTTCTACGGATCTTCCCTCGCCTGCTAAGGGATGGGATTTGGAAACTCAGAATTTCAGACCAAATCAAGAAAACGAATTAATCTTTTATGCCTTTGGTGGGAATTTTGGTTTTCAGGCGGAAGTCTTGGGCTATAACCTGGAAGAGAAAGTGTTCAAAAACTACTCCAAAAGCAAGGAAACCTACGATGAAGCCGAGGGCACTTTTCCCGATGGTCTCAGTATTTTGGTGGAGAGCAATCGTCATCGACTGAAGTATAAGGGCATGAAAGAGTTTTTGACACTGGACTTGTACAAGATGGATCTGGATGAATCCGGAGAGATGGAACGGATTACCTATTTCAACGATAACCCGGAGT
>JABSPG010000283.1 GCA_013214445.1 Ekhidna sp.
TCTATACTACCCACTCCATTGATTCCTGTGAATTTCTCCCGCTTGCGGTAGTAATCTGCTACTGGAGCTGTCTCGTTGTTATAAACCTGAATTCTGTTGTTGATCTTTTCTTCGTCTTGATCATCTACCCTTCCTGAAGTCTTCGCTCTCTCTTTAATTCTAACTTTTAGTTCCTCTTCTGGCACTTCCAGCGCAATCATTCCTGAGATCTGAAGATTATGCTTACTCATCATGGTGTCCAAGGCTTCTGCTTGATTCACCGTTCTTGGGAAGCCGTCAAAGATGAAACCACTTGCTCCCAGATTCTCCTGAATCTTGTCTTCGACCATTCCTATCACCACTTCATCAGGCACAAGATTACCTGCATCCATATAGCTCTTTGCGAGTTTACCCAAATCGGTATTATCTCCAAGATGTTTTCTAAACAAGTCACCAGTCGCTATGTGAATGAGCGAATGTGAATCTATGATTTTGGCACTTTGTGTTCCTTTCCCTGCACCCGGAGGGCCAAACAAAACAATATTTAGCATAGCTTATATTAGTAATAAGGGGTAAAGATAAACCGAAAAGGATATCTAACGACCTGTTTTTCTACTAGTATCATTAAGTTAGCAGAAGCAAGATGGCAACAGCTCTGAAATACTTCACTGTATATTTTTTGAGTGGATTAAAATTCATTTTTGGACCTACTTTAGGTGTTGCTTACGACCTGCCAGTAGTAGTCACAATTGCGCTAACGGCTCTTGGAATGATGACCACCATCTACCTATTCACATTCCTTGGGGAGGAAATACATCGATTTTTCAAAAGGTTTCGCAAGAAGAAGAAAGTCTTTACAAAAAGAAGTAGGCAATTCGTGAAAATCTGGAAAAAATTTGGTTTGAAGGGACTTTGTTTACTGACACCTTTACTTCTCACACCTCCGGGGGGCGGGCTATTAGTAAACCTGATTGGAGCGAAGAAAAATGAAATCATCAAATGGATGTGGATCAGTGCACTTCTGTGGAGCACAGTCATCACATTGATAATTAAGTACGCATTTTGGCTTGTTGAAGATTTCCTGCCTACCTGAAATCATTCAGGATCTGGCTCATCTTCCATCACTTCAATATCCTGAATAAGGACTCTTTTTGAAATGGCTCTTCCTGTAGGGGTTGCTGCCAACCCTCCTTGAGCAGTTTCTTTATATCTAGCCTCCATACTTTGACCAATTTCACCCATTGCATCTACACATTCATCTACGGGTATCACAGGACTAACATCAGCCAGAGCGATCTGAGCAGATGAATTTGCAATTGCTGCAGCACTTGCATTTCTAACCACACACGGAATCTCAACAAGCCCAGCAACAGGGTCACAAACCAAGCCTAACATGCATTGAATTGTAATTGCGACAGCATTCAATATCTGATCATCTGTTCCACCTAGACAATAGGTGATGCCTGCTGCTGCCATTGCCGCAGCTGCACCTGTCTCTGCTTGGCATCCTCCCACTGCTCCTGCAATAGACGCTCTTTTTTCCAGTATCAAAGCCACTCCTGCGCCGATCAACAAAGCTTCGAATATAGTTTGATCAGAGATTTCGTGAATTTCCTGCAAAGTGACTAGCGTACCCGGAAGTATTCCGCTCGCTCCTGCCGTCGGGGCAGCAACAACCCTCCCCATACAAGAATTAACCTCCTTAGCCGCCAATGCTCGGGCTACCAGCTTCTGAAACTCCGGAGAAAGGACGGATTTGGGGAATTGCATGACCTTTTTTGCTCCATTGTTAATCATGCCTGAATAGGACGCCATTTCTTCACTTAACCCAGACTGGACTGCCTGCTTCATCACCTGGTATGCTTGATCAATACCTATCCAGATTTCCTCCTCAAGTTTACCTTTCTGATTTATTTCAAAATCAAGTACTGGTTTCCAAAGCGGAACATCATAATCCTCGCTTTCTTTTTTCCATGATTCGAAACTGTCAAATAAAACTGCCATATTCAAAGATACGATTTGTTTGAGCCAATAGCTTGACTGTTCGTGCCAGAGTTTGCTCATCGTTTCTATTTTTGCCCACATGCTGAAAAATGATCTAATAGTAAGAGCTGCCAAAGGTGAAAAAACAGAACGCACCCCTGTATGGCTGATGAGACAAGCGGGAAGAATTCTCCCTGAGTACAGGGCTGTGCGAAACAGTCTTTCAGGATTCAAAGAACTTGTAGAAACGCCAGAGCTTGCAGCTGAGGTGACGATTCAACCGGTAGACATCCTGGGAGTAGATGCTGCCATCATTTTTTCAGATATTTTGGTCATTCCGGAGGCCATGGGACTAACCTACGAAATGGTAGAGAAAAAAGGGCCGCATTTTCCAAAAACCATAAGCAGCAAAAGCGATCTCAACTCTGTACATGTAGCAGATCCTTCTGATTTGAGTTACGTCTATGATGCCATCTCAATTACCAAGAAAGAGCTTGATGGAAGAGTTCCAGTGATTGGATTTGCTGGTGCTCCTTGGACCATTTTCTCCTATATGCTAGAAGGAGGGGGTAGCAAAACATTTTCCAAAGCGAGAGGAATGCTATACACAGATCCTCAAATGGCGGATCAGCTACTTGATATGATTACCGAATCAACCATCAGCTATCTAAAACATCAGATTGAGGCGGGAGCAAACATGGTTCAACTTTTCGATTCTTGGGCTGGAGTGTTACCTCCCAATCACTATTCACAATTTTCGCTGAAATACATTTCCAAAATCTGCGATGCAATAGACGAAGTACCAATCACGGTCTTTGCAAAAGGTGCCTGGTGGGCGCTGGAGGAGATGGGGAACTTGAAGTGCAGAACTGTTGGTTTGGATTGGAACATGGATCCTAGCAATGCAAGAATACTTCTACCAAACAAAACACTGCAAGGTAACTTTGATCCCTGTGCATTGTATGGCTCGGAAGAATCTATTAAAAGAGACACTGCTCAAATGCTTGAGAAATTCAAGGGGCATCCTCACATAGCCAACCTTGGTCATGGAGTGTATCCAGATACAGACCCGAATAAGGTCAAGTTTTTTATCGATACCGTTAAAGAACTATCTGTTATTGATTCTTGATGTAGGAAGCAATTTTCTTTCTTAGATCGTCTGGGTTGAAGGGCTTTGTGATGTAATCATTCATTCCAGCTGCAATAACATCTTGTCTAACTTTCAGTAGTGCTGAGGCTGTAAGAGCGACGATCGGGATTTCTTCATTGAATTCTCTGATTTTTCTTGTCGCCTTGTATCCGTCCATTACAGGCATCTGCAAATCCATTAGTACTAGATCATATTCATTGTCCTTCACCATTTCAACACCTTCCTGTCCATTGTTGGCTACTTCAACTTTTAACTCCCACTTCTTGAGAAATTTCTTGGCAACCATAATATTCATCTGATTATCCTCAACTAGGAGTATCTTCTTTCCGGCAATAATATTTGAATGTTCTTCCTCCAGCACAGCCGCATCTACTTCCTCCCTGAATACTTTTCTAACACTAAGGTCAAACCAAAATATTGTTCCTGACCCTGGCTCGCTCTTTACATATATTTCAGAACCAACAAGATTGAGAATCTTCTTGATAATTGCCAATCCCAAGCCAGTACCTCCAAACTCTCTTGTCGTCGAAGAACCTGCCTGCGTAAATCTTTCAAATATGACTTTCTGCTTGTTATAAGGGATTCCAATCCCAGAATCAAGTACCTCGGTACGAAGAGTCTGGATTTCCTCTGTTTGACTTAGCACAGATATCTTAAGTTTTACATACCCTTTGGATGTGAATTTCAGCGCGTTATTTATCAAGTTGTTCAAGACCTGATATATTCTGGTCTGATCCGCAAGCACTAAGGGATGCAAATCCTCATCTAGCTCCAGATTAAGGATCAATCCTTTCTCTTTGGCCACTGCGCTATGGGCTTTTGTAATTTTTGCAGTAAGAGTCTCAAGATTCACATCAGTAAACTCAAACTCAATAGACCCTGACTCCAATTTGTTGTAGTCTAGAATATCATTGATCAAGGCAGTCAAATGCTCTGCGGAAAACTGGAGTGATTCCAGACTCTCCTTCTGATCCTGCCTAGGCTCTTCATTTATAAGGAAATGCGAGATCCCAACCACTGCATTTAAAGGTGTCCTTATCTCATGGGAGATTGTACTCAGAAAGTCCGTTTTCGCTTTTGAAGCCTCCTCCGCAGCGTCTTTTGCTTTCTTCAGCGAGTGAGCAAATCGAAAGGAAAGGATTAGAGACTGGAAGAAAAAGAACAGAATAAATCCAATGAAAGTAAGAAACGTGTTTTCTTGCACTGGAGTCAAGTAGACCGAAATCAAATAGACCGCCACCATAAATACAATTCCTGTACTCGCAAATGCGTACTGAGCCCCGGTTCTATTCCTTTTATAAGCTATCCAATAGACGTAGATCAAATAAAAGATTGCGGCGATAATTAACACAAAGAATGGCTCAACCAGCTTGGTGAAAACTATTGTGGGTGCAAATAGAGATAATAAAGAGAAAATCCCCGAGATAGCGGAAAAACCTATTAAAACGGTCCTCTTGCTGTCCTCTGGATAAAGAGAGAAACTATAGATCGTAAATATCCCACAGGGAATAAACAAAGACAAATACTCTGCTCTGATCAGTGACTCCCATGACATGTTAGGAAAAAGTGCATGGATGGCATATTCTCCACTTCCAATCATTCGGTAACTGAAAGTGATGCAAAACAAGGCGAAAAAAAGAACAGAACGTTCATGCTGTCCAAACATGAATAATCCAAGAAAGAACAACCCTCCCATGATCAAACTACCACTGAGTAGAAAGTCGTAGCTGAAGTCAAAATCCCGTTTCGCATTGAGAATCCTCCTATCCCCAATCAGTATCGGCTTATTTACTCCACCTTTTGTATGCCGGAAGTTTGAAACCTGCAAAACCAGTTCCAGCGTATTCTGGTACCGTGAAATATTGAGAACCTTTGGCATCCAATCAGCGGTAGACTCTTCTAAACTTTTGCCTACTCTCCCATTTCTAGCAAACTCAAAACCGTCATAGTAAAGCAGATAAGAAGTATAGGACTCACCTAGTGAAATTGCCAACTCAGGAACCCGAGGAGGAAGGATAATACGCACTCGATATGTTGCATATCCGTAGGCAGAAAGCTCCAAACCATTTCTCGACACACCACTATTCCAGAGTTTCGGGAACTGATAATAGTCTCGTTCTAAAAAGTTGACCGAATCAGGTTCAACCAATTGCTGCCAATAAAACTCCCAATCTCCATTGAGCGCTACTGAATTATTTTTCAGATCAACATCAGAAAGATCAATGACACCATCTATCACTTCCTGTGATGAGACCAGATACGAAATACAGAAAAGAAGAGTAAGTGAAAATATCTTTTTCATGGCTGTAAAGCCAAATTACAGATATTTTTTGAGTATTGAATTTTCCTTTGCTTCCTTCAAAAGGATTTCCCTATCAATCGGTACTACACCTGGCAATTCAGAAACTAAACCTCCACCAATATTGGACAACTCTGCAGTAAATTCAAGAGGCAACCCAAGGGTCTGACACAAACCAGCAATGCTAATGACGGTATCTCCAGCTCCAAGCACTTCAGCAATTTGACGCGGATAAGCTTCAAGTTTCCCCGATTCAGATCCAGAATCATGATACATCCCATTTTTGGAAAGTGTAATCAGATAATTATCGGCTTTTACACTTTCTTTCAAAGCATTTGCAGCTCT
>JABSPG010000284.1 GCA_013214445.1 Ekhidna sp.
CCAATAGATATCCGCCGGGATCTATCGCAACAAAGCCATCATGCGGCCCCCCTTCCTTTGGTTTGTACGTATATTTAATAGGCACTTGCTGTTCTTGTAGATAACGATACCACTCGGGCAATTGGTCCGTTAAGAAGGCAATCGCTGTTGACTTGGGTTGCCCTTTAGGATGCTTTTTGTTAAATGTATGTAGTTGCAAAACAGCTCCGGTGCTTACCCTAAACACTCCATCACTGATCTTTTGGAGACCAAGCACTGATCCATAGAAATATTGGGCCTCTTCCAAGTCTTCATAGTACAGATGGGTTATTTGCTGTCCTACACCAAAACTTTCTAACGTTCTGAAATCTGAATTCTTCATCAACAAATCATTGATGCCCTGATTGCTATAACCTAGGAGCCTACCAAATCTCCTTGCCCCTTCAAGAGGACGGATTTTGCTGATATCTGACTTCAGCTGCTGATACTGCTTCAAACGGGGATATTTATAAATGATAACAACGTCTTTCCCCTCGGTAAATGCTGAAGGCCAGAGACTGGTCACCATAAATGATGATTCTCTGTAAAGTTGTACTCCATAATGCTCCGCGATAGTCTCGTAGTTTTTCCATTGTAGATCCAGGTCGTGGGGAGACATGGGGTCACTCAACGCAATTGGTTTTGCATCATTGGCTACCATTTCGCAGTATAGGCTAAATGGGTCAGCTGAGCTGCTATCGCTAGAAGCGCAACTCTGCAAAAGAGGCAGGATTAGCAGTAGAAGAAAGATTTTTTGCATGAAGTAAATATAGGTCAACAGTAGTCGGGCAGGAAACTCGCCTTTATGAATATAGGATCAGCCTCTAATTCATCAATAATCTGAAACACTACATCTAATCCAGATGGATTTTCTATCAAAAAAGAATAATTTTATTCCCACCAACCAACTAATTACCACGAACTACTATGCAGGTACGCGGATCTGTCATCACCAACATCGACTCTTACGTCAAAGACATTCATTCAGATAAGTACGAAAAATGGGTAGCTGCTCTTTCTGATTCCACAAAAGAAATGATGAAACGGCCTAAAAGCTCGACATGGTACCCTATTGAAGACGGGATTTTAGAACCCACAAGAATTATGTGTGACATGTTCTACTCGTCTGCCAAGGAAGGAGCATGGAAGTCTGGGAGGTACAGTGCTGAAATGGGTCTCACCGGCATCTACAAGGTGTTTGTGGTTGTTAGCACGCCGACTTTTCTGATACGGAGAGCCTCTAGAATTTTGGCCACCTTCTATGATCCCACCGAAGTAAACGTTGCGGAGAGTTCAGACAAATCCATGTTGGTTCATTTCACGAAGCTTCCTACCAAGAGCGAGCACCTGGAATTCAGGATTCTGGGGTGGATGGAAAAGGCTCTTGAAATATGTGGGTGCAAAGACTTATCCGTTACAGCAGAAAAATCCATTGCAAAAGGAGATGTGCTCCTGGAGGTGGCTATATCCTGGAGGTAGACTTTCGGAAACTTTTTTATGTTTCCAAGCATCCTGAGAAAATGAAACATCAAAAATCACTCAATGGGTTGTCACATTGGCTCTGGTTCTTCATTCTGCTAACCATTTATTCATGCTACGATTACTTCGAACATATAACTAGAGAAGACAGCATATTTTCACAGGAGCCTGGAAAGTGGCTACTATTCACGTTATTTTCTCATGTTACGCTTTTGACCATTAGCTACGGTACTTCACAGCTACTTGGTCGTTGGAAAATACTCCCCGAACTGGTATGTTCCATGGTGGGAGTGGCTCTGGCATGCATAGCACATCTGTCTTTTTTTGGTCCCCTTTGGGATAAACTGTTTTGGTTTGACGAACTGTATTTCAACAGCATCGCCCTCCCTGCAGGAGTAGCAGTTTTACTTTACCTTATATATAGAGGGCTGTTTTACTTAATCGCGCGCCTTCTCAAAAGAAGGAGCAGGTAACCTTTTTGGCACAATTTCTGTTAATAACAGAGAACAAAAAGTGTTGAATATTGATCTTTAAAATCCTTTCCAAAGTAGCACAGAGCATTATCATAATTGCGATGATTTGTGCTGGAAGCTTCGTGGTAGTGGAAGAGAGTTCAGAGAAAACTGAAAAAACCGAAAGGTCAGAAGAAGCACTGCATCACATTCAAGCATCTAAGGCTTTTGTAAATCGCCTGATTAAGCAAAAAGAGACTTCCCAAACAAATAGAGGCTTTTTTAAGGATAACATAAATGAACCTTACTTGACTGCTGAATGCAATTTCAACATTACATTCATCTACACCACAAGTTTCTTAGACCATCGTATTTAGAGACACAGACACCTTCACCGAACCTATATAAGTGTTGTCAAAATTCTAAATACATACAATAATGAAATTTTATAAAAGTCTATTATCAGCTTTAACAATCGTGCTATTTCTCAGCTCCTGTGCCGTTGTTCGCCAAGGAGAGGTGGGAGTAAAAAGAAAACTAGGAAAGCTGTCCCCTCAAACACTCGAACCGGGTGCTCGCGTGTTTAATCCATTGACCACCACAATTATCAAAGTGCCAGTCCGCACAGTAAATGTGGAAATCAATAGCAACCTCCCATCAAAGGAAGGCCTAAATGTCCAGTCGGTTATTTCGATCTTGTACCATATCAAAAAAGCAAATGCTTCTAGCATCGTGGAAAATATTGGAACAAACTATGAAGATGTAGTGATCAAAAGTGTGTTTAGATCCGCTTCAGCTGACGTTTGCTCCCGCTTTTTTGCAAAAGACATGCATACCGTCAAACGAGCGCAAATCGAGGATGAGATAAAAACAAGAATGCAAAATCTACTCGCCGATAGAGGTTTTGAAATTGAGGCTGTGCTACTGAAGAACATCCAGCTTCCTCCAGGTCTATACATGGCTGTGGAAAATAAACTGGAGGCCGAGCAAGAAGCCCAACGAATGGAATTTGTTTTGCAGAGAGAAAAACTGGAGGCACAGAGAAGGAAACTAGAGGCTGAAGGAATTCGAGATGCTCAAAAAATTCTGCAAGAAGGAATCAGTCCGCAGATCATTCAGTGGCAAAGTATTGAAGCCTTCAAAGAATTGGCCACTTCACCTGGGTCTAAGATCATTATCACGGATGGAAATGCTCCATTCTTGATCGACCCAAGTTCCGTAGACGGCAATTGATCATTCATCTAAAACCCGGGCTAGTCCCGGGTTTTTTTGAAAGTAACTGTTTGCTGATTAGTGCTATTTCCTAGTTTAAAGCAAAAAATCCAATGGAAGTACACAAAGATTTCAGTTTTCTGGAAATATCATGGAACAATCAAAGTCAAGCAGTGGAAATGTCTTGGAAGAGATTCGCAAAAAGTGAAGACTTTCGAGCCGGACTAAATGAAGGGCTAAGTCTACTTGAACAAAAAAAATCTCAAAACTGGCTAGCTGACTTACGAGAGCTTGGCGTGGTAAAATAAGGAAGATGAGAATTGGGCAGATACAGATTGGTTTCCAAGAGCTTTTGCAGGCGGTATTCGCAAAATGGCAATCATTATGCCTTCCAACGCACTAAGCAAAATGTCGGTACGGAACAACATCTTCAAAATAGAACATAGCCAAATAGAAACTTCGTACTTCGATAATCTAGAAGAAGCAAGAAAATGGTTTAAGTAAAAAAGCGATCTCCTGATCATGGGAGATTGTGTTTTTATTGAATTTCAAAGGACAAGTGACAAGTTACCGTGTCCGCTAACCTCTCACCTGCTCTTTTAGAGCCTTTGCGTGAAAAGACGAGACTTTCGCCTCAAGCTCCTCCGCACTTAATTCTCCCGGTGTTCCACAATCCAGCAAATGCAGGTGAACCGTAGGTTTAAAGCTCTCTAAGTATTCCAGGACAGATGCGCAATAAATGATTTGACAGGGTGTATCTATCTGATCAATCACATGAAATACTCCTTTTTCAAAATCAATCTCCGATACATGCATACTCTGTAGTCTTCCTTGGGGGAACAAGAGTACGAGATTCTTTGGATGCTTAAGCAGATCTGCAGTGTAGGAAAGTGATTTCAGCGCTTCTCTAGATTGTTTCTTTATTGAGAAAGCTCCTTTATATCTGAAGATGGAGTGCTTTGCGAGTTGATCTTCCTGAACCATTACGTAGAAATGCTTATGAAAGTACTCATAGCACAAATAACTACCCCAAAACCCATCCCACCAGGATATATGATTTTGTAGCAAGAGAATGGAATGATTCGGCTTGAGATCCACTCCATGAATTTGGATCCTTTTAAACTTCCTAGGTAAAATCCATTTCGATTCAACAAAATGAAAAACAGCTTTCGTCCATTCCCAACTAGTTGGCTTAATCATAGAGGTGAGATAAAAGTAAGCAATCAAGCTTTTCAGTTAGCAACCAATGCCCATCATCCACCTCTAAAACACGGATTGCATCCGAAAACTCAGAAGGCCTAGTCCCGCTTAAGGAAAAAATCGCATCTTGATTCCCAAAGACTAACTGAACTTGACCGGAAACGGAATCTAGGACATCTAAAATAACTGCTCTATCAAATGTTAAATCGCTCAACAAAAGAAAGGTCTTTCGCAAATGCTGTCGTTTTTTGCTACTATCTAATTCACTTTCCAAAATACCATAATCGTCCTTAGAAATTATCTTCAACCGAAATGCAGTTCTTATCATCATTGAGGGAAGCGTTGTGTTTTCAATGACTCTAAAAAGGCCCTTTCCCAAACCAGACTCCAAAAACGAAATCCCCCAGTGACTTGTCAGTCCGTAAGGTGCAAATAAATAGACTGATTCGATCTGCGTTTTAAAGTGCGATAGCAAAGCCAGCACTACTTTGGAACCAATAGAATACCCCGCAAATGAAAACTTTGGCAATTGCTGCTCCTTGACTATTTCCTTAATGGTATGAACGACTGCATCAAACCATCCATTATGATCAGAAAGTCCTCCCCTATGGTAAGGAAAGTGAAAACCTACCACTTTGTATTTCGCGCAAACGGAATTTGCAAGGACTTGAAACTGCTGCCCATCCATACCGTACCCATGAAAAGCAAACAGAACGGATGTACCCTTACCATAGCTCACATGAGGTGCAGTAGACATAAAGCAAATGTAGGCGATTCGCTATGGTGAGTCATCGCTATTATCTTTTGCCCCGCAAGAACCTAGGGACATTTTTTTCAAACCGTTTCTGATTTGGCCCTCTCCCAATATTCGTCCATCTCCTGCAAAGTCATTTCATCAAGCTCCTTGCCTTCTTTCTTGGATTCTGTCTCCAAAAATTGAAAGCGCTGGATGAATTTTTTATTCGTTCTTTCCAGGGCATCCTCAGGATTGATATCAACAAACCTAGCATAATTGATCAATGAAAATAACAGGTCCCCGAACTCTCCTGCCTGTTTCTCCTTGTCCCTTTCAACTACAAATTCCTGCAATTCTTCCTGTACTTTTTCCCAGACTTGATCCTGATTATCCCAATCAAATCCTACACCTCGAGCCTTTTCTTGAATACGCATAGCCTTAACCAGTGCAGGTAAAGACTTGGGTACTCCACCAAGAACAGATTGATTACCCTTTTCCTTTAGCTTTATTTTCTCCCAATTTGCCTTCACCACTTCCTCATCTTCAGCATCAACATCACCATAAATATGTGGATGCCTCCTTACCAATTTATCACAAACCGCATTAAGTACATCACCTACGTGAAAGGACTTTTTTTCATCTCCAATTCGAG
>JABSPG010000285.1 GCA_013214445.1 Ekhidna sp.
ACAGATTCCACTCACGAGATAGAGATGTATCTAGATAATGCCATCTCAAATAAGATCTATGAGACAGAGGATTATCAAGGTGTGAGAGATGTACTGGGTGTAATAAATGACGCCTCGATCATCAACCGTATTAAAGAGATCATCAAAGAAAAGCAGATCATACTTGCAGATGGTCATCATCGATACGAGGGATCCTTACTGTACAAGAAAGCATGTGAAAAGAGTAATCCTCAACACGATGGATCTGAAGGTTACAATTACCATCTAATGTACTTTACAAATACGGAATCTGATGATCTCAGAATATTGCCCACTCATAGGTTGGTCCATGATTTACCAGCTTTCTCAAAAGCTGACTTACTAGAGAAACTATCTCACTACTTCAAAATAAAGCCTATTTATGAGGCTACCGAAATAAACGAAGTGATTCTAGGTAAAAAGTGGTCGTTTGGATTGGTGATTGACAATGAAGCCTATAAAATCAAACTTAGATCAAAGCGTATATCTAAAATTTCTTGGGACTTCCCTGACACTATTAAAAACCTGGATCTGACTGTAATGCACTATTTCATCTTTGAAAAATGCTTAGGGATAGAGGGGAAAAATCAGCGTGGCTCCAACAATCTATCCTTTGAAAGAAACTTCACCAAGTGTCTAACAGCTGTGTCCTCAGGTGCGGCACAGTGCGCAATTATCACAAAAGAAATATCCATTGATACCGTCAAAGAAGTCTGTTACAGCGGCTATACACTCCCGCAGAAAAGCACCTACTTCTACCCCAAAGTGATCTGTGGTTTTTTGTTTGGTTCGATAAAACAAGATGAGTTTACTTCCTTCTTTGATGAAGCATTCCAATAAACTCATATTAGCTTCCAATTCACCTAGGCGCAAGCAGCTTCTGGCTGAAGCTGGTTTTGATTTTGCAGTTCACACTATTCCTGGATTGGAAGAGGTCTTTCCTAAAGAAATGGAATCTTCCGAGGTAGCAGAGTTTCTTGCTGTGCAGAAGAATCGACCGTACAGAAAGCTATTTTCAGATGAGATAGTAATTACAGCCGATACCGTAGTTGTCTTTGAGGAAAAAATTTTAGGCAAACCCGAGTCTACTGAAGAAGCGACCCAAGTCATTCAGCAACTTTCAGGAAATACACATTCAGTGATTTCGGGAGTTTGCATCAGTGATGCTGAAAAGGAAGTATCCTTTTCTAGTACGACTGAGGTTAAATTTAGAGAACTTTCCTCTGCTGAAATCAATCACTATGTTACAAAATGGCCTCCGATGGATAAAGCCGGAAGCTATGGAATTCAAGAGTGGATTGGCCTTGTTGGGGTAGAATGGATTAAGGGATCGTATTTTAATGTCGTGGGATTACCCGTACATCAAGTCTATTTAAACTTAAGAGATCATTTCCAGCTTTCCTTGTGATGAAGTTTCTCATTGATGAAAACCTCACTCCAGACCTAGTCAAACTATTTCTAGAAAAGGGATTAAATGCGTATCACGTCAATGAATTGAAAGGCAGAAAAAGCCAACGTATCATTGATGATCAATTAAGAAGACTTACACTAAACAGGAATTACATTATCATGACAAAAGACGATGATTTCGTTAAGTCTTTTGTAGATAGAAAAGTGCCAGAGAAACTCATATACATTTTTCGCTTAGATCAAAAAGAGGCTCTTCTACATAGAATGGAAGATATAGTTGGTGAACTACCTGATCTGATGGAGCTTCACGATTTCATTGAAATAAATCCTACCGAACTGCGCTTCCCATTTTCTTATTAAAAGGCGATAATCACAAATTCAGTTCTTCTATTTGTGGCACGACCTTCTTTGGTAGCATTGTCTGCTATGGGGACGGTCTCTCCGTATCCCTTAGCAACTAATCTGTCGCGACCTACCCCTGCCAACACCAAGTACTCGACCACAGATTGGGCTCGTTTTTGAGACAAACTAAGGTTAGCGGCATCCGCTCCTTGACTATCGGTGTGCCCTCCCACCTCTATTTTCATCCCTTTATTATTCTGCATCAACGTGACTGCCTTATTAAGCTCTACATAGCTAATTGGCTTTAATTCTGCTTTGCCAATTTCAAAGAAGATATTATTCAAGACAACCTTAGTTCCCTTACGAATTGGTTCTAGGGCAATATCATTGGTAATCTCAGCATAGGTAGTATCTGTAGGCAGTTCAAAACTTCTAGAATAAAAGAAAAAGCCATCTGCATTGGCTGAAACACTGTAGTCTCTACCGGCAGGTAACACAACTAGGTATTCACCTGTGAGCGTATTACTCTTATTAGTTGCAATCAACTCTCCGGAGTTTAGGTCTTCAATCAAGACCAAAGCGCTCAAAGGTTTAGCGTCTTCCGAATTTGAAACAACCCCTTGCACAATCACCGTTGGTTTGGGCTTCAATTCATCAGGAAGTTCCGCTTGAAAAATATCAAAATTGCCTTCATCCAATCTGGAAGATGCCAGATATGCATCTCCAGAGGCCGAAATACTGAAGTTGGTATCATTGCCCTTTGAGTTGATCGGTTTACCCAGATTTTTGGGAGTAGACCACTTCCCATTTTCAAAAACGGTATAGAAAATATCTGCTCCTCCTATCCCTGGGTGACCGGTGGAAGAAAAATAGAGTGTTTTTCCATCAGCAGCTAAAAACGGGCTGTTCTCACTTAATGGGGTATTGACGATGCTGCCAAGGTTCTGAGGCACACCCCAAAGGCCCAATTGGTTTTTTTCAATCATATACAGGTCAGAGCCGCCATATCCTCCAGGCCGAATAGAAGTAAAAATAATCCTGTTGCCATCTGTGTTAATTGTAGGTTGACTTTCCCAGTTTTTTGTATTTACCACATTGCCCATGTTTCTAGGCCTTGACCATTTATCACCATTTAGTTGTGTGATATACAAATCGCAACTTCCCATGGCTCCATTTTCATCACACCTCACATATACCATGGTCTGCCCATCGCCTGTAAAGGAAGAACCGAAATCATTTGCTTTGGAATTAATCGGCTGTGGAAGAAGTTCAGGTGTGCTCCATTCTCCATTGGTTAGCACAGAAACATATAGGTCTTCTCCAAAATCCAACTCTGGACTGTTTTCATCTTTAAAATCAAATCCTCCTTGACGTACAGAGGTGAAGTATAGCTTGTTTCCAATCGGATTTACCTGTGGCATATAATCCCCTGAAACGCTATTCAGTGAAGCTATTGGAGTAGGGTCAATTGTGTTGGGTTCTTCTTCACGTAGCTCTGCTCCTATATCAATGTAGTTAAGTCGATTCATTGCGAGGTGAATTAGTTTTTCAGACTTTGGTGTCTTAGGAGACTTCTGAAGGTATCTTTTAATGTAAATCCTTGCAGCTCGAAGATTATCTAATTGAATATAGGATTTAGCAATGTCGTAATAGATCCCAATGTTATAATCTGGATCTACCTTTTCAAGGTTCCGATAAGTCTCAATGGTCGCTTCTAAGTTATCTAGATGATCATAGGTCTTTCCTAAATAATACCAAGAATCTGGGTAATTGGGATTTAGAGTTATTGATTCTTTGAATTTCTCAATTGCAAGATCATACTTTTCAAACTTAATGGCCTGCATTCCCTGCATATAAGAATCCTTGTAATTCTGCGCTGATACCGCTGTGACTAAAAGGACTAAAAAAAAGGTATGGCTGGTTTTTCTCAGTATCATGCGTAAAGGATATTTGAGAATGAAATTAGAAAAATAATCATAGAAACAAGATTATTTCGTTATCCAATAGTATTTTGACAACAAAAAACCACAAAATGAAGTACATCATAACTGGAGCTATTTTATTATTCTCCCTTCAGTCTCAAAGTCAAGTGGGAAACCAGTTTCCAGAGATGGAAGCTGAATCACTCACTAACAAATTTGTAACGCTACCTAAAGATATTGCTGGAAAATATAGCCTGATTGGATTGGCATATTCGAAGAAAGCGGAAGATGATTTGAAAGGTTGGTTCGAACCGATTTACAATCAAGTCATTTATAAGAATCCAAACCCTGGACCGTTCGATTTTTCTTATGACGTGAACGCTTACTTTGTACCAATGTTCACCGGGGCAAAAAGACCTGCATATAAGAAGGTAATGAACAAACTAAAAAAGACCATCAGTGCGAGACTTCAACCCAACGTCTTGTTCTACAAGGGAACGCTAAATCAATATAAAGAAGCCTTGAATTTTGATGGGAAAGATGTTCCCTACTTCTATGTTCTGGATCCTAAGGGAAAAGTTGTTTACTCCACGACAGGGAGATATAATAAGCAAAAATTGCAAGAGATTACCGACGCTGTTGATAGCGCAATGGAAATGGAGTAGTCAAAAGACTACTCCATTTTCTCTTTTTTTATTCTTCTGAATCGTCTTCAGACTCTTCTTCCTTATCCGACTTTCCTTCTACATCATCACCGTCTTTGAGACGCTTCGAAACAGCCAAGAATGGTCCGGAGATTACTTCAGTACCTTCTTCAACTCCCGAGATTATCTCAATTCTATCAAAATCACTGATACCTGTCTCTACTTTGGTTTTAACCGCCTTTCCTTCTGAAACGACGAAAATCACTTCTTCTACCTCTTCATCGTCAGCTTTTTCTGAATCATCTTCCTCATCGTCATCTTTCTCTGAACGTGTAGTGACTGATGCTAGCGGAACGGTTAGTATGTCCTTCTTTGTTTCTGTGACAATATCAACACTTGCTGTCATGCCAGGTCGAAAAGGATAACGATTCCCCTCTTTAGCCACTAAATCACGATAAGAGCTATTTAAAATAAGTATTCGAACCTCGAATTCGGTCACTGCGTCAGCAGAAATCTTGTCATTGGCTGTATTGGCAATATGAGTTACGACTCCCTTAAATGTCTTATCCATGTATGAATATGAATCCACATCAATGATGGCTTCATCACCGACACTGATACGAATGATATCATTCTCGTTCACATCCACTTTCACCTCCATCTTGGACAAATCTGCGATTCGCATCACCTCAGTTCCTTGAAACTGTGAAGTACCCAAGACGGTCTCTCCTAACTCAACAGGCAACTTTGAAACAATTCCACTCATCGGTGCAGTCAAGCTTGTCAGCCTTAAGTTTTCTCTCGCATCAGCCACACGTGCTTGTGCACTGGTAAGGATGTATTCAGCTGCATTCACACTTTCTTTAGCCGATTCAAAATCCTGTTCAGCTATCTGATAGTTAGCATCAGCCAGTTGGAAATCGGCCTCCGAAATCACTTTTTGCTTAAAAAGTGTTTGCTGCCTATTGTAATCCTGCTCTGCCCTTTTAAAGTTAGCTGCTGCTCTTGCCCTCGCTGCTTTAGCCTGTGCCAGAGCAGCCTTTTGCTGATTTAATCCTGCAACTGCCTGATCATAAGCTGACTGGAAATTGTCAGGACGAATTCTTAGCAAAAAGTCACCTTTACTTACACTATCTCCTTCTTCGATCCTGAGCTCAATAATCTCTCCAGATACTTCAGGACTTAGCTGAACCTCAACCACCGGCTGTACCTGACCAGAAGCACTTACTTTTTCGATAATTGTGTTCTTTTCTGCCTTAGAAATTTCAACCTCAATTTTCTTTTTCTGACCTACCCATCCTTGTGACTTGCCGATTACAGCAAATAGTATCAGGAAAACTACTACGCCACCTAGGATGTATAATATTTTATTACTGGATT
>JABSPG010000286.1 GCA_013214445.1 Ekhidna sp.
ACGCCATTGAAGAGTTTTCCATGGGTTCCAATAAAATCGAAGAGTTGGATATCTACTTATGGCTTGAACAGCCTTCTCTTTATGGAGATATCATCCTTGGCAGCAACAAAATACTCAAAACATCTCTGTTTGTGAAGAATTTCAAGTATGTCCATTTAATGGCCAACTCATTTGGAAATAATGAAGAAAAAAGTGGCGCTAATTTCTATTTTGAACAAGTAAATAATGCTCGAATATGGGATAATCATTTCCAAGATTCCACTAGGTTTTCAATCACTGAATCAGAAATAGATAATCTTGAACTTCTCAGAAACGAGTTTCAATTCCTCGCAGAGATCGGTCAAAGTGTGATAAATAAGTTCCTCAAAATCAAAGACAATACCTTCAAAAAAGGGATAGGAATTGGTCAGACGCTTTTTCCTGAATTATATGTGGATGCAGCATGGGATCAGTTCGCGGGGAAAAAGCTCTTTAGCCTGGTCGGTCAATCCCAAGAAGAAAATCCTTTAGGTTTTCACTGTTCAGCATGTTTAGATTATTATGGCTCTTCGGATGAAGAGCTAGCGAGAAATGATCGTTTTCGTGAGCTGATAGCTTTATACACAAAATTTTATCGACAATACAAAGAAGATGGAGATATCGCAGGAGCCAACGGCGCGTATTCGGAGCTTCAAGACCTCTACACAGCTAAGTACAAATATGACTACCGACAAGACCGCAACCTAGACAATTGGTTTAAGTGGAAGCTGAACCAGCTACTCGAATTTTATATTGCCTATGGTACCTCTCCCACAAGGGCTCTTGTCATTTCTTTCTACATCATACTATTTTTTGCGGTCTTCTATTTTTTCTACCCTTCAGATTGGGACACTACTTCAAAATCCAAGATGATTGCTAGCCTGAAGAGCGCACTAAACAAAGAAGAAACCGGAACAACCAAATCCGTAATCAACTCGCTAGGCCTACTTTTCTTAAGCTTTATCAATGCCATCACACTTAGTTTAAACTCGTTCGTTACGCTAGGCTTTGGCACCATACCCACACATGGTTTAGCAAGGTACATTTGTATCGTTCAAGGCTTCTTGGGTTGGTTCTTGTTGAGTTTGTTCACAGTAGCCTTGATTAATCAAGTGATTTTTTAACAACTACACTGTCGACTGATGCTTGAACTGCGAGGCATTTCTTTCAATCAGCAATTTCACTTCAAATTAAACCACATTATGCACTAGCTTTTTTAGCTAGCTTTCAAAGCCTAGAACTAAAAAAAGAGATTCAATGCAACTGATTTTGCAAAATTTGAATCATAGAACAGATATAAGTTTAATTTACAGCATACTTTGTACGGTATTACCGGAATATGTTAAGACATATAATCACTACTACACTATTCTTACCACTACTGCTATTCGGTCAAAGTACCGTTGTTACTGGTAAAGTGACGGAAGCTGCTACGGGCTCTCCCATACCTTTTGCCACCGTGGTATTTGTCGGCACCTCGGAGGGAGCTATCACAGACTTTGAGGGAAATTTCAAAGCTACCACTACGCTTGATGTAGACAGTATTTATACCTCCTACATTGGATTCATCAAAAGAACTAAAGCGTTAAAACCCGGACAAAATCAGATAATCAATTTTCAACTAGACGAAGACATCACAACGCTTCTGGAAGTGGTGGTGACACCAGGTGAAAACCCTGCCATTCCCATCATGAAAAGCGTAATAGCGAATAAGGATCGCAACGACAAAAAGAACCTGGATGCGTATGACTATGAGAGCTATGTTCGAACAGAGCTGGATCTTGATAATATCTCGGAGAACCTGAGGAAAAAGAAACTGATGAGCAAAGTGCTCGGTGTGCTGGATAGCATGGAGCAAATTGCTGGTGAAGATGGTAAGCCCGTACTCCCCTTGATGATGTCTGAGGCAATTTCCAGATTCTACTTCAGAAAAGATCCGTTGGCCAAGCATGAGAACATCATAAAAACCAAAGTCACCGGAATTGGCGTGACAGACGGTGCTGTGATATCTCAGGTGATTGGCAGTACCTATCAAGAGTATAACTTCTATCAAAACTGGCTAAATATTGTCGGCAAGAATTTCGTGAGCCCGATTGCCAAAGGCTGGCAAACCATGTATGAGTACGACCTGGTGGACAGTGTTTATATAGATGATGACTACTGCTACAAATTAGATTTTTTCCCAAAGCAAGAGCAAGATCTGGCTTTTATTGGCACGATGTGGATCACCAAAGATGAATATGCCCTGAAGCAGATAGATACCCAGGTCCTAAGTACGGCGAATCTGAATTTTTTGGAAAAAATAAAGATTCAGCAAAAACTCCTTCAGACGGAAAACGGTCCATGGCTCCCCGAGAAAACCAGGGTAATCATCGATTTCAAACCATTGACTGAGAAGACCGCCGGATTCATCGGGAAGTTCTACGTTTCGAACAAAGATTTTGTGATCGACCAGCCCAAAGACAATCAATTTTACATGAACAATGTGTCATTAAATGACGATGCTAGGGAGACCGATGATGAATACTGGCAGAATGCTCGACATGATTCGCTCACAGCTACTGAACAGAATGTCTACTTGATGATTGATACGCTCAACCGTATACCTCCGGTTAGGAATCTTACGACCGCAATTAAATTTATCAGTAGTGGGTACGTAAAAACAGGACCAGTAGATATCGGTCCTTACAACACCTACATTGGAGATAATGACATTGAAGGGTTGCGACTGGGAATGGGTCTGCGAACCAATATCGACTTTAGCAATAAGTGGGTTCTTGGTGGTTATTTCGGATATGGTTTTGGTGACAATCGATGGAAGTACAGCATGAATGCGTCCTACATAAATAATCGGTTTCCGTGGAGTCAGTTCAATTTCAAATACCAAAAAGAAATTGATCAAATCTGGCTCCTGAATGAAGAAATAGAAGCCAATTCCTTCTTCTATTCCTTTAGCAGATTTGGAAACCTCACCCAGCCATTTCTAAAGGAGAAGTATCGTTTTAGCTATCAGCAACAAATCGGCAGAGGCTTTAATGCCGAGTTTGCCACGAAACACGAAGACCTTCGTCCATTATTTGATTTCACCTATTTCACGGATGAAACACGTGCAGAAATAGCCAGTGACTATTCAATAACTGAAGTCTCTGTAGCTGCCTCCTATGGAAAAGATGAGGTGACTCTCGTCAATGACAATCAGCGAATAAGCTTGGGACCAATCAGATTTCCTCTATACCGCTTTTCCTACACATTCGGCTCAGATCAGCTTGGGGGAGACTTCACGTATCATAAATTGAAGGCATCTGTACTAAAGAAAATGAAAATTGGGGTGATAGGTATATCACGACTAGAACTTGGAGGCGGCTACATGTTTGGTCAAGTACCCTATACCCTACTCTACAACCCTATTGGTAACGAAACTCCGGTCTTTGTAAACTTTGCTTACAACCTGATGAATTTCTTCGAATTTTCATCTGACCGATTTGCTGAACTGAAATACAGACATTCGTTCGAGGGCTTTCTATTCAATCGAATTCCTTTGATCAAAAAATTGAAATGGCGATTTTTCGTAACCGGCAATGCCTTACTTGGAGCCATCCGGAACGAAACCATCGCACTGTCTAATTTCACCCTCGATGCGAACGGCAATGAGATTTTCCCATTTAGGCCTTGGACCTCAACTCCATATGTAGAGGTAGGCTATGGAATCGAAAACATTTTTAAGTTTTTTGGCGTGCACGCCTACCACAGACTGACCTACTTAGATCAGTACGTTTCTCGATTTGGTCTGAAGTTCAACATTTCAATCAGTCTGTAGATCCGGTTACTTGTCTAATCTCAAAAAGGGCCGTCTTTTCCAGGAGACCGGTTTGGGGATTGGAAGAAAAAAAAATCAAAAGCTAGCTAAATGAGAGGTTGGGGTACGATTTAATCAAATATCGTGTACCACACTCAGTATTGGAGTCTAATTCAGCCTGTCCATTGAGTTCGTCCACAAGTGAGTGGATGAGTTCCTGACCAAAGCCTGATTTTTCGCTATTGAGATCATCCTCTTCGAATCCCTTCCCATTGTCTTTGTATTCCAGCTCAATGATCCCATTATCTGCAGATCGCACCTCAATGGAAATCCGATTCTCACTTCGACCCTCGAAAGCGTACTTAATTGAATTTGTGATGAGCTCATTAACTAAAATACCGAACGTTAGTACCTTCTTTGAGCTCAACCTTATCTCAGCCGCATCAAAATCTAAGTCAACACTCCTTGTTCCTTGCTCTAATCCAGACATTATTCCTTTGGACAACTCAAATAAATAACTACCAAGATTCACTGTATCGTCCGTCGAATCAAATAGCGATTTATGAATGGAAGCGATCGCCTTGATTCTATCAGGGAATTGACCAAATGCTTCTTTTAGATCTGGGTAATTGGCACTTTGAAAATGTAATAGATCCAACACAAGTTGGAGATTGTTAATGACCCTGTGATGAATTTCTTTGGTCATAAACTGATTCTTATCCAGTTGAGCCTGAAGTTCCTGGCTTTGCCTTCGCATAACCAAAAGATTAGTCACCTGATTTGCAATAGACTTCAGCGCCTTTTCCTGCTGTATATCCAACTCCCTGGTCTTCCTATCGATCACACACATGGTCCCGAGCGCATATCCCTCAGGCGATACCAATGGTACACCTGCATAGAACACGATGTTCGGATTATCTACTACTAGTGGATTGTCTCTAAACCTTTCATCCATTCTGGCATCCTGCACCACCATAATATCCTCTTCGCCAGCGATAGCATGACTGCAAAAGGAATGCTCCCTAGGCGTCTCATCAGCCTCCAAACCCACCTTTGCCTTGAACCACTGCCGATCTTCATCTACCAAGGAAACCAATGAAATTGGGGTCTGGCAAACGTAAGATGCAAGCGATGTTAGATCATTGTAATCTGCTTCTCTCAGCGTATCAAGCACATTGAATGAACGAAGATTTTCAAGCCGCTCCTGCTCGTTTTCTTTCCTCATAAACACTGGTGGTCAATTGATTTGGAGATCATATGAACATATTGATCTGCACTGTATTAAAGGTACTTGTATTCTGTATCAACTCCTAAAATAAATGGAGTACAGATGTACAGTTAGGTAAAATTGCCTATTGGGAATCCGACGAAGTTGAAATAATTTTAATAATACTAATTACTACTGACGCTTGGATACTTCTGCATCTTCGATAATCATCAACCCAACGTCCTTAAAGGAGGAAAGGCATTCGTGCGTTTTTTCTATTTCCTCCGATTACCACCTAACGTACTTTGACAGGGTTTTTGAAAAATGGATATGGAAATCAAGCCAGA
>JABSPG010000287.1 GCA_013214445.1 Ekhidna sp.
ATTCCCCACTACTGATGGTGGCAAAACATATGCTTATGCCGGAAGGGATGGTATCATTCAAGAAGTTGAGGATAGCTTAAAGAGATTAGGAACCGATTACATAGATCTCTATCAGATCCATAGGCCAGATGCCACGACTCCAATAGAGGAGACCATGGAGGTGTTAAAGGAATTGCAAAAACAGGGAAAAATCCGAGCTATTGGAATGTCCAATCATACGGTGGAACTGATGAAGCGTGCTGACGAGGTTATTGATCTAGCTTCTACACAATCGCCATACAGTATGGTATATCGGAAAATTGAAAAGGATATCGTTCCTTTTTGCATTGAAGACAATGTTGGCATTCTGGCTTATAGTCCTCTACAAAGGGGATTGCTCACTGGGAAGATCACTGCAGATCATGAATTCAAAGGAGATGATCATCGTGCTGGCAACAAGTTCTTCAAGGAGCCAAATCGATCTAGAACGATTGATTTTCTGGAGAAGATAAAGCCTATTGCTCAAGACTATGAGGTGCCACTAGCACAGATGGTGATTAATTGGACCATTCAGCGCCCAGGTATAACTTCGGCACTTGTCGGGGCTCGAAATTCGCAACAAGCGACGGAAAACGCCAAAAGCTTGGATTTCAAACTTTCAGAGGAAGATATCAACAAGATCAATGCTGAGCTTGAGAAAGTGGTTATTGATCATGAAGTGTGAAATGCAAAATAAGGGATTCGACAACAGTCGAATCCCTTACTCTATCGAATGCGGTATATTCTATTCAGTTTTAGAATTTAACATTCAGACTTAGGAAGAAATTTCGTTCGGGTTGGGCAAAAAAGGCCGGTTCAGTTCCTGTAAAATTTGGAGTACCGAAAGTGTAGTACGTTTCATCCAAGAGGTTGTTTATTGAACCCGATAGGGTAATTGCTTCAGAGATATTCGCTTCAATCATAAAGTCAGTAACAAAAGAGGAGGGCACTGTAAATAATGGATCATTTGTAATTTCCATGAATTGTTCACCAAGGTATCTCCCGGAAAGACTCAGGCTTATACTTTGACTGGGTTTATATTTTACCTGAGCATTTACAATTAGGTCAGGACTTAAGATCTGTTCTTTGTTCTGAATCTCAACAGTATCGAGAAGTGCTTGCTCAATATTAGTACTTAAATAAGCAATATTTCCTGTGAATTCAGTTTCTGAAGTAGGCATATAGGCCCACATTAGCTCAAATCCAGCCCTTGTACTGTTCTTGATATTGTCTCGTTCCTGAACGCCAAATGTAAGGACTCTACCAATAGGTGCTATCTCATTATCAAAATCCATGTAATAGAAGTTTCCGTCAATAACGAAGTTTTGCTTAGTCAACCTAACCCCTAATTCAAAGTCATTTACATATTCTTCGCTAAAAGAACTATTTCTAACGCTTATGTAATTGATAGTATCCAATCGAAAGCCCCCAAATAAATCAATTTTAGTCGGTTCACGTCCACTCCTTCCATATGAAGAGTATAGCGAAAGTGCATTGTTCACATCATATGTGAGTCCGATCCTTGGGTTTATGAATGTCCAATCAAATGAAATATCTCCTTCTGGTGAGATACCAACAGCAGAGTAGTCGGGGGAGATGTTCAATCTGGTATTTCGGATCTGGAGGTCAGCATATGCTGTCAAATTCCCCAATTCGTATGCTGCTTTTGCAAACCAGCTGATTTCGTTCTTACTGGACTCTTCGCTATATGTTGGATTGTCTAGGTCTGTTAGCGCACTTTCTTCATTCTTTCTGCGGAAGGTATATGCATGGATGCCAGAATTTACAGATAGGTTTCCGTCGGTAAAATCAAGATTTAAGATCGATCCAACATGATCATTTCTTAACGGGAAGTTTTGACCAAACGTAACAAAGTCTCCGCCAGCTCCGCCATAGTAGCCAGTCACTCCAAGGGTTGTTTTTGGGGAGAGAATCTTATTGTATTGCATTTGCAAAAGAAACTGTTGGAAGTCATCTTCGTCGTTCTCACTTAGTGGATTGAATGTTGGGTCATTCTCAAGTATGGACTTTTCAACGGTACTATATCCAAGTCCATTTTCTGCTCTTGAAGTGAAAAATGTTAGTTTAAAGATCTCATCATCGCCGTAGTATCCACCGGTGAGAAAAATGGAGGTGGCATCTGTTTCGGTATTGTCTCGATATCCATCGCTAGTCAGCTTAGAGATGCTGGTTAAAAACCCCCATCCCTTTTTATTGATACCGGTGAAATTTTGAAAATTGGCCCGTAGGGTATTAAAAGATCCCGCTCCCAGTTGAGCAGCAGAGAAAGCCTCTTTATTTCTTAAATTGATTGATTCAAAGTTGATAGACCCTCCATAGCTACTGACTCCATTTGAAGAAGTCCCCACTCCTCGCTGGACCTGGATGCTTTCAAAATTGTTTGCGATATCTGTAAAGTTTGAGAAGAATACCCCCTGATCAATCATATCATTGAGCGGTACGCCAGTGAGTGTAATATTGATTCGCTCTTGATTAATTCCTCTTAGTCGGAAGGATCCATAGTTGGCGAAAGATGTACCCGACTCAGAAAAAGAGTAAAATCCGGGGGTCATCCTTTCTAGCATAAAAATTGGATGCTGCCCTACGTACACTTCCTCAATCTGCTTTTTAGAAATGTTTGCCTGTGGAACTGGGGCTTGAGCACTTGCCCGTACTGCAGTAATGGCCACTTCTTCTAGTTGCACGGTTTTTAGACTGTCCTGTGCAAGGACAGTTGAACTTATCAGTAGTAGCACTGATAAAAAGAACGTTTTCATTGTTTTAAAAATCTACTATTTAACCATTGGAAAGCGGGGACTTTCCATTATTGGTTATCATACTTGATCATGCTTACATGACCCTCCCTACGCCGGCATTATCCGGATCAGGTTCTTGGGTATGATCTCAGCCTATTCCCTGAAAACTCAGGATCGGCACCCCACCGCAAATGTAGAATATGTATAGTGATTTTTTATTTAGACCTCACTCAACTCCAACCATCGCATCTCTTTTTCCTCAAGTTCTTCCTCTATAACCTTTATTTCATCACTGATGGCCTGCAGTTTTTCATATGCAGTTTCATTGTTTAAGGATGCTTGCAACTGGGTCTTCTTTTCCTCCAACTTAGGTATCTCCTTATCCAGTTGGTCCAACTCTCGCTGCTCATTGTAGCTCAGTTTGCGAGTGGACGGCTTCTCTTCTTTTGACTCCACCGCAGCTTTTGTTTTTTCTTTCGGGCTAGATTCAAGATCCGCAACCGGTACCCCTTCCTTTTCTCGATAGTCTGTGTAGTTCCCAGGGAAGTCCCTGATCTTCCCGTTCCCTTCAAAAACAAATAAGTGGTCAACGAGTCGGTCCATAAAATACCGATCATGCGAAACAATCATTAAGCAACCTGCGAAGTTCTGCAGGTAGTCCTCAAGTACATTTAGCGTGGTAATGTCCAAATCATTTGTAGGTTCATCCAAAATCAAGAAATTTGGATTTGCCATGAGTACCCGCAAAAGTTGAAGCCTTCTTTTTTCTCCACCGCTCAACTTTCCAACGAAGTTATGTTGCATTTTTGGTGGGAACATAAATTGATTCAAAAGCTGCGAGGCTGAAACCTGGCTGCCATCCTCCAACTGTATGTACTCCGCCACTTCCTGCACAATCTCTATCACTTTTTTACTCGGATCGAATATGGTTTCGTCTTGAGTGTAGTAACCAAATTTGGTGGTCTGCCCAATTTCAATCTCCCCAGAGTCTGGTTTGATTTTCTGAGATAGAATATTCAAAAAGGTGGATTTACCGACTCCATTCGGTCCGATAATTCCAATTTTTTCTTTGCGTTTGAAGATGTAGCTGAAATTGTTGACAAGCTTCAGTTCTTCATAGGCTTTGTTCACATGATCCAATTCTAGAATCTTCTTGCCTTGACGCTCGCCCTTCAAATTAACCTCCATCTTTTGCGTATGGACCCCACTATGGGCTTTTGCTTTTACATCATGGAAGGCGTCAACTCTGTACTTGGCCTTCGTGCCTCTTGCCTTTGGCTGCCTTCGCATCCATTCCAGCTCTGTCTTAAACAGGTTCTTTGCCTTATCAATAGATGCAGCCTCCATTTCCATTCGCTCCGCTTTCTTCTCTAGGAATTGTCCATAGTTTCCTTTGTACTTATGAATTTTCCCGTGCTCGATTTCTAGGATCTCATTCGTTACCCGATCTAAGAAGTAACGATCATGCGTCACCATAAGCAACGTAAGATTGGCTGTTGCCAAATAGCTTTCCAACCATTCGATCAGGGCTAGGTCCAAATGGTTAGTGGGCTCATCTAAAATCAAAAAATCAGGATTTACTACCAGCGCTTGCGCAATGGCGACACGTTTCTTTTGCCCCCCTGAGAGATCTCCCATTTTTTTCTCCAGATCATGGATGCCTAATTGACCCAGGATGGCCTTTATCTGATGTTCATACTCCCAAGCGTTGAGTGTGTCCATCCGCTCCAAAATGGGAGTTAGATCAGGAGCATTTGTAGGGTCATGTTCTGTTTTAAACATGGCTCGCTCATAATCCCTTATTACGTTGAGTTCTTCTTTGTCCTCAGAAAATACCGCTTCAATGATCTTTTCATCCGGATTAAATTCTGGATGCTGTGCAAGCATCGAAACCGTTAGCCCCTTTCTAAAAGACACAATTCCATTATCGGGAGCTTCTAGCCCGGCAATGACCTTCATGAGAGTGGATTTACCCGTGCCGTTCACACCAACCAGAGCAGCTTTTTGACCTTGATCTAATCCAAATGTAATTTTTTCAAAAAGCTTCTTTTCATCGTAGCTTTGGCTTAGTTCCTCAACTGATAGATAATTCATGGACTTTCTGATCTCCTGAATAAAGTACAGGAGCTTTCGTTATTGCAATTTGATTCTGAGGATTACGCTAGCAAGCTCCAGAATGATAACTTTCTGACAAAGGTACGGTTTCAGGATTGGAACAAATTGATTGGGTTTAGTTTTATACTCATAAATGAGTCGGTTTAGTCCATCCATTGATGGGCGTCTCATTTACCATAGCTTTTATTCTTTGATTTATACTGCCGATAACCATTTTACTACATAGAAATTAGTATGAAAAACTTCTTTTACATCATTCTTTTCGGGTCCTTCTTGGCATGCTCGACTTCCACATCACAGGAGCCGAAGAAAACAGGGGATATACCTGCGAAAGATCCAGGGTTTAATGACTATTGGTATGCCGGAAATGCTGAGCTTACCAGTTATGAATTGCAGCAGTCCCGCTACGGTGAGATCCATTCCGGTGAAGCGGTTTTGGTCTTCGTTACCGAACCATTTTCCAAAAAGAAGCAAGTTAAACTGGATGACTGGAGAGATCAAAGTCCGGATAATGTCAGTGTGTTGAAGCTGAATATGACAAAGAAATTTCTGACCGGAATCTATCCATATTCCATGATGATGAGTTCCTTTACTCCCGTCTCATATGACAGTTATCCCGATGCAATTAAAGTAACTACTTCTTCACAAGAGTGGTGTGGCCATACTTGGATGCAATTGAATCTAGAAGAAGAGAGCTATCGAATTCGTGGATTCTCGTATTTCGAAACAGAAGGTGATGTGGATCTTTCGGTTTCTAAGGTTCTTTTAGAAGATGAGCTGTGGTCTAGGTTACGTTTGAATCCAAAAACTCTACC
>JABSPG010000288.1 GCA_013214445.1 Ekhidna sp.
CAAATTTTTCATTCTTCTTTCTCATCTTATTGTTCTCCTTAGCTCTCTTCAGTGCCCTTAGTTCAGCTTTGGAATTTGGTTTGAAGCTGAATTTCACCGCAAAAATTCAATTGTACCTAGGGATGGCTTTTGTTATTCCCCTGCTCATCACCGGTTTTGCTTTACTAAATACACTGAACCGATCCTACAAAGAGGAGATCAACCGAAGCTATATAAAGCAAGCTCTTTACATTTCTGAGATTTTGTCTAATCAAATTGAGGAAGTGAACACAGGAGAGGGAATTTCTCGGCTAACGAATATTAGTACATTGATTCAATCTGATTTGAGTTTTTATAATGAATCGGGCTATTTGGTTGCAACCTCACAACCTGAAATTTTCAATTTGAATCTTCTGGGAAACCTTATTAATCCTGTGGTATTTGAGGAGTTGGTCTCTAAAGAGAACCAGAGTATTGTGGCAGAGGAATCGGTGGGTAATTTGGATTATAAAGTTTGCTATGCAGTAGTAAATACTGTTGATAATCAAGTTGCAGGTTTTATTGCAATGCCATTCTTTGATAGCAGAAACCACCTAAGAAGG
This sequence comes from Ekhidna sp., assembly GCA_013214445.1. Taxonomy (GTDB): domain Bacteria; phylum Bacteroidota; class Bacteroidia; order Cytophagales; family Cyclobacteriaceae; genus Ekhidna. Next base: position 582 of record JABSPG010000288.1, read on the forward strand.
CAGCAAATTGAAGTATTTGGAAATCTGATTACCATCTTTGGATTCATTTTCATGTTTGCAATTGTATTCGGGCATTTGGTGCTCAATAATCTCATGCACCCTCTTCGAATGGTTGCAGATAAGATAAGAAAGATTACCCTTCAGGAAGTAAACAAACCCATAGAATATGATTCAGCAGACGAAATAGGCTCCCTAGTTAAGGACTACAATCAGATGCTAGTCAAGTTGGAAGCTAGCAAGTCTGCATTGGCAAAAAGTCAGAAAGAAACTGCGTGGAAGGAGATTGCCAAGCAAGTTGCTCATGAGATAAAGAATCCGCTTACGCCTATGCAGTTGAAAATACAGCAGCTGCTTCGTAGGTATGAAAGTGATTCTAAGGAGTATGATATGCTTACGTCTTTGTTAAAGCAAGTTGACACCCTTAGTCATATAGCAGAGTCCTTTTCTGCATTTGCAGATATGCCGGTTCCAGACAACAAAGTTTTCGATTGGGGTGAGTTGGTTAATGAAGTGATAGAATTATACGGAGCGGAAGACGTCATCATCTCTAGCAATATTCCTTCAGACATACACATTGACGCTGATAAGGATATCTTTAGGAGAATACTAAATAATATCGTCTTGAATGCGATACAAGCTTCTGCGGGCATTGAATCGAAGATCGATATCAAATTGGAAGCAAAGAATGAAAAGGCTTTTCTATCTATTAAGGATAATGGGAAAGGGGTACCCACGGATCTAAGAGATAAGATCTTCTTGAAGTACTTTAGTACGAAATCCGAGGGTAGTGGAATAGGCTTAGCGTTGGCAAAAAAAGGAATTGAAAATGCGGGAGGCAATATTTGGTTTGAATCTGAGGAAGGTCAAGGGACGACCTTTTTCATTTCCATGCCGATCGTTCATTAGTAGCCTAGCTTTTCTTTGCGCGATATCAGGATATTCTCAGAACCTCATCTGCAAGGAGATTCCTACTAATACTGCATTCAAACTTGATTCAATTCCGATAGAAGCTAAGTCCATAGCACTAGATCAATCCTATACCTTTAACGACTCTACAATGACCATTGTGGTGCGGTCATCAAATTCCAAGGTGGAAGTATGCTATCGTACCATTTCCACACTTATTACAGAGCCAATGAGGAACAGAAGTTTATCTGACTATGACAACTCACGCTCCGATGACATTATAATTAATACAGCACCTAGCGTAGAGAAGGAGGAGCTTTTTGACTTTGGTGGAGTCAACAAATATGGAGCAGTATCAAGAGGTATTTCTTTTGGCAATAGACAAAGCCTATTTGTTAATTCCACTTTGAATTTACAGATGGATGGAAAGCTTGATGAGAACCTGAATATTTCTGCAGTCATCACAGATCAGAATGTCCCTTATCAGCCAGAAGGGAATACCCAACAAATCAGAGATTTTGATAATGTATTTATAAAGCTCTACAACAGTAAGTTTGATCTGACAGCTGGAGATATTGTATTGAGACAGCCGGATAACTCAGGATATTTTCTCAGGTATTTGAAAAATGTACAAGGTTTACAGACGAGCTACAGAGGAGAAAAAGGGGGGTGGAGGCACGAGACAAGAGTTTCTGGCGCTTTGTCAAAAGGTAAGTTCAATTCAGCAATTATAACTCCCATTGATGGACTAACAGGTCCTTATAGACTTAGAGGGCCAAACGGGGAGAGATTTATAATTGTATTGGCTAACTCAGAGAAGGTGTTCATCGATGGAAAGCTGATGGAAAGGGGGTTTGATAGAGATTATGTGATTGATTATAACCTTGGGGAAATAACGTTCAATAATCACATTGTAATCACACAGTTTACCATTATTAGGGTAGACTTTGAGTATGCAGAGCAATTTTACAGTAGGTCAAATCTATCTGCCTATCAGACAGTATCGAATGATAACGTCAGTTTTACTGCTAATTATTATCGAGAGAGAGATAATCCGAACGCAACTTTTGGATTGAATTTAAATGAGGACGATTTAGATCAGCTAAGAGGTATTGGGGATAACCTAGATCAAGCGTTTGTAGGGGGTGCTGATAGCGTACAATTTTCAGAGAATAGAATTCTATACTTACAGAAGGATACCGTTGATAATGAAGGATTGACGCAACGCATATTCCAGTACTCGACTGATCCCACCCAAAGGTTATTTAGTCCATCGTTTTCGGAGGTTGGTTTTGGAAATGGCGATTATGTGCTGCTAAATTCGAGCATCAACGGTAGAGTTTATCAATGGGTATCACCTGAAAATGGTGTCTCTCAAGGAAACTATCAATCTGGATTACTTGTACCTCTTCCAAATAGTCGTCAAGTTGCAACATTAGGTACATCGGTAAAATTATCTGACTATGAGTCTGTGTCGGGTGAGGTAGCTTTTTCAAATACCGACCTTAACTTATACTCTGATATCGGAGATAGTGACAATAGCAGTCGTGCATATTTTGTTAGTTTGAAGTCTACTGAGCGTCCGTCCTTTATCTCAAACTATGGATGGGTGGGAGAGCTTGCATTGGAATATGATGAAGAAAATTTTACCTTCATCGACCGGTATCGACCGATACTTTTTGACAGAGATTGGAACTATACACCAGTAGAGGGTGATGGTTTAGCAGATCTAATGCTTTTTGCACAAGCTGGACTCAGAAAAGATGATGCGAACCAAATGTTGTTTTCCTTGAATCATAGAAAAAGGGGGAATAGGATTGATGGATGGCAACAGACAGCTACGGTCAATCATGAGTTTTCCAATTTTAAGATAATGTCGACGCATTTTGGGTTGCAGAATGAACAATTGGAGACAACAACAAACTGGCTGAGATCTAGATCGGATGTGAGTTACCGGAAGTGGAATATTGCTCCGGGATATATTTTGGATATTGATAGAAATGAGGTTCAGAAAGGTGATAGCATAGCTGCATCCCTGATGAACTACACTGCACATGAATTTTACGTAGAAAGTACAGATTCTGCCAGGAATACCTACCGGCTAGGCTACCAACTAAGAGAGGACAGACTTCCGGTTGATGGAATCATGCAGGATTATTTAATATCAAAAAACATTAGAGGTAGCTATCAGTATAATTCAACTAATGGAAGCCTAATCGCAGATATTAATTATCGGCAAGTTGAAGATCAATTGGATTTGGGGGTTGGAGAAGATGAAATTATCAGTGGTCGAGTCAATTGGATGCAATCTTTTTTGAAGAGAAATGTACGGTCAAATTTTTCCTATTCTACGGGTAATAGTAGAGAGTTGAGAAGGGAGTTTGTTTACCTGCCTGTACCTACTGGGGAAGGTACCCACACATGGAGAGATGCAAATAACGATGGTATTCAAGATCTCAATGAATTTTTCGAAGCTATCAACCCCGATGAACGCAATTTTGTGAAAATATTTACTCCAACGGACGAATACATCACATCTTTTCAAACCTTCTACATTCATACGATTGATGCGGGTTTCCCTTTCAATTGGCAGAATCAAGGTGGATTGAGGTCTTTTGTTTCTAAATTATCCGTGAACCTAAACTTCAATGTTAATTACAAAACGACCTCCGAAAACTTTCAAGATCGACTTAATCCCTTTGCGATCGATTTGGCCGATATAGAACTTTTGTCTTCTCAAGATTCTAAACGTTACACATTTTTTTACAATAGAAATGGACGTGGATTTGCGGGAGATTTTACCTTCCAATCTTCAGACAATAAGCAATTATTGACTCAGGGTTTTGAAACACGAGAACAGGATGAATGGACTTCAAACGTAAAGGTGGATCTCAGCTCTGAGTATACTTTCAGAGTTACCACCACCTTTGGTACACAGCTAAACAAGTCTGATTTTCTAGATTCAAGAAATTTTAAGATCAATACCAATGTATATAAACCCCAGCTAATATGGCAACCTACAAATCAACTACGATTGATTGGGAGTTATGAACGTAAGAGTAGAAATAATGTGTTTCTAGAGTCTTCGACTGAGTCATCTTTGGTCAATACTTACAATGCGGAGTTTACCTGGAACAAAGTGGCAGTGGGGTCACTAAGAGGCTCTTTTTCGATTGTTAATATTGATTTTGAGGGGGAAGAGACTTCATACTTGGGATATATCCTCCTTGATGCTTTGCAGCCTGGGACAAATCAGACTTGGCAAGTAAATTGGCAGCAAAAAATATCGAAGGGTATGCAAATATCGCTGCTTTACAATGGAAGAAAATCTGAAGAAATTGAAGCTATCCACACTGGAAGTGTTCAGGTTACTGCTTTCTTTTAGATCTTGTCTTTTACAACTTTCATAAGACGACCAGCAAATACAAACTCGTTGAGTGCCTGCACATCTGAATCGCCAATCTGATCATTTGAGCCATTCCAAAGGACGTGTCCTTCATGCATAAAATTGATTCGATCGCCAATCTCTAGCACTGAGTTCATGTCATGTGAGACTACCACTGTAGTCATTTCGTACTCATATGTGATGTCTTTAATGAGGTTATCAATTTTAATCGACGTTTGAGGATCTAATCCTGAATTAGGTTCATCACAAAATAAGTAGTTAGGTTTAGTTACGATAGCCCTAGCAATACCCACTCTCTTCTTCATACCTCCTGAAATCTCCGAAGGCATTTTTGCATTGGCATTATCGAGTCCAACACGTTCCAAACAGAAGTTTACTCGCTCTTTCTTCTCCTCTAGACTTTGGTTTGTCAGCACATTTAGTGGAAACATAACATTTTCTTCCACTGTTTGGCTATCAAAAAGTGCACTACCTTGGAATAGCATCCCCATTTCTCTCCTCACTTCAGTTTGCACTTCTTTGGATGCATTGTGAAAGCTCCTTCCATTAAATTCTACAATTCCAGTATCCGGTTGGATCAATCCCACAATACACTTTAGTAATACACTTTTACCTGTGCCACTTGCACCAATGATCATGTTGATTTCACCCGACATGAAGTCCATTGAAATGTCATTTAGCACCGCTTTGCCTCCAAAAGCCTTCGATATATTTTTCACTTCTATCATGATACCAATAGAGGAGCTAAAAGATATGCTAGTAGGAGATTGGCAGCAAGAATCGCGATGCAACTTTCGGTTACTGCCT
>JABSPG010000289.1:0-2706 GCA_013214445.1 Ekhidna sp.
TACCATCCATATTGGTGTAGGTTTCTAAAAAGCCTCAACTATAGCAAGCTTAAGTTGATTGAATAGTATTGGGATTATATGTTTTTCACTGTAGCTCGAATAGCAATTTTCCATAATAGTAAACTACTCCCTATTAGGATCGTTGTACTCCAAATAGTAATCCTTCAATAGCGCCCAAAAGGTATCCGTGTACTTCTGATCTGGTTTTCGGATGATGATCTCAGATGCTATGGTTTCGATCTCCTTCATTTCAAACTTTGCCATTTGGCGAAAAACAGACTTTTCTACTTCATTTCTAACCGTCACTAGTGCTGCGGGATATAGTTCAACTATAGAAGCGATTTGGATAAACTCTTGCATCTCTTCCTCCGGGTACAGTAGGTAGAAAGTGCCATGATTTGCAAGCAAACGAGAAACATGTTCAGCCAGATCTTCCATGGGTAGATGAGATGAATGAAGCGCACGGTTTTTTCTTTCATTTCTTCCTTTAAAAGAGTTCCGATAGAAGGGAGGGTTGGAAACGATTACTTCGTACTTGTTATTTGTCTGATACTCCTGCACAGCTCCTTGGATCAGTTCAATGCTACTTCTCCACGCACTATTTTCTATATTTTCTTTAGCTTCTTTGTAAGCGTCCTCATCAAGTTCAATACCTGTTATCCTGACCTTGCTATTTTTCTGACGGATCATGAGGGATAGTAAACCTGTACCTGCACCAATATCCAGAACGGTCTTCGGCATTAACTGCGAAATCTCCTGCGCCACCCACGCACCAAAAAGGCATGCGTCGGTGGTTACCTTCATTCCAGATTCTTTCTGATTGATTCGAAATTGCTGGAATTGAAAGTAGGAGTTGGGCATGAGACGAAGTTAATGTTGCATGAGCAGATGCAGAAGGCCGAAGCAATCTCCATTTCAGAAGTTTGCTTCGCTATCCTTATTGTTTTTGGATTTTACTCATACCTCAGCTTGGTTGCTGGATTTGCTTTGGTGACTTTGGAGGTCTGCCAGTAGATACTTACGGCACCTACGAAAAATAAGAAAAAGATACTGAGTATCACTTCTATCAATCCCAAACCAGTGCCGTACCTGATCAGGTAGTACAGAAATAGCTTATCATAAAAAACGTAAGAAACGGGCACAGCAATCAAAGCTCCAATCATGATCAATCTGACGAAATCTTTTGTTAGCAAGTAGTATAGGCTCCCGTCTGTGGCACCCATGATTTTTCTTACCGCAATTTCTTTTGTTCGATTTTCCGTGTTGTACGATACCATACCGAGTAATCCCAAGCAGGAGATACTTATCGCTAGGGTGCTCAATACAGTGAAGAACTTCATTTGTACCTCTAGGAAATAATACGCGTCTTCAATTTCTGCATCAAGGAAGGTGGGATCGAAGCTGGCTTCTTGGTTGACATTCAACCAGATTTTTTCTAACTGTTTGATGGTGCCTTTAATGTTGTCTGAACTGACGGTGATCAGAGCGAATTCACTTTCTTCTACTGAGTATCGCATGACCAAGGGGTCAATGATCTCGCTCAAAGGTTCGAAATTCAAATCATTCAAAATGCCAACGATTCGGCATTTAGTCCCATCAGCCAACGTAAACCTCAAGGTATCCTTTTGCATGTTGAAGACCTTTAGAGCAGAAATAAACTGGCGGTTAACAAGGACTCGTTCCTCGCTTTGATTGGACTCGTAGATGGACGTGCTTTCTCCCCATGCAAGTTCCATTTGCATTTGCTCAATGAAGTCATTGCCTATGAAAACAGATTTTGCCTCAATGGTATCAAGATCATTGGATGTGAGCAATTCCTTTTTGCTTAGTTGCACTCCCGGTAAACTAGAGGAGGTAGTGATTGTCTTTACATCCGGATGGTTGCTAAGTTCATTTAATGCCACTTGTTTTTCGATCTTACCAAAGGGTATTGTAAGGATGTTTTCGGACGCAAATCCATGGTTATTGTTTAGGGCATAGGTGTGTTGTCTGGCTATTGCAAAAACGCCAATCACGAAGATCAATGATAAGAAAAATTGAAAGACGAAGAGTCCTTTCTTGAAACCTGAGATACTTGATCTTCCATTTCTAATCTCCCCTTTTATTGTCTGGATGGGGTTAAGTCTGGAAAAGTATTGAGCGGGAAAAATACCTGCGAATATCCCAACCAAAATGGCAAAAATGAGAAAAGTCAGTATTTGGATAATACTCGGGTCTGTAGCCAGCACCTCAGCAGCGGTCAACAATGACAGAAACTCTCGTTTCATAGGGTAGAGAATCAGAAGCGAACCGATCAATGAGAGAACCGATAAAATGACCGTTTCCACAATAAACTGTGCTTTGATCTGATACTTTTCAGCACCCAATACCTTGCGCACGCCTATTTCTTTTGATCGCTTCAAGGCACGCGCGATGGACATGTTGGTGTAGTTGAAAACGGCAGGTAGCAAAACCAGCAGTCCGATAACCAAGAAAAAGATCATAGTTGGCATATCCCAGCCAATGCCTAGCTCCTGACTGATGTTCCACCGAGGGACGACTCCTTCCAGATTGATATATTCAAGTGTTATTTCATTTTCAGGATAAAACTCAGCAGCTACTTCATTTACCTGAGCCAGTGCATTTTCAAGTGCGTCTTCAGATTGTGGATCATCTAGCATCACGTAGACATAGTTTCGCTCAAACTTGCTGCATCTTTCTGCTGTA
>JABSPG010000289.1:2716-5700 GCA_013214445.1 Ekhidna sp.
TGTATTGGTGATGCCTGCTGAAGGATTATCCTCCAAATTGGCTAGAACATTAAAGAGAAGATGTGTTTGTTTTGGATTTTCAAGCACTCCTGTGATTTTCATGATCCCATAGTCTGTTTCCAGAAGCTGGCCCATCGGTTCTTCGTCTCTAAACAATGTTTCGGCTACCTGTTGAGTGATCACTATGCTACCAGGCGATGCAAGTGCAGATTTTTGATCTCCCTTGAGAAGTTTGAAGCTAAAAACATTCAGAAAAGCTTGATTGGTGAAGTAGCCTCGAAAGTCCATTTCGTTTCCGCGATGATTCACTGTAGGATTGAATTCATTTTGTATCGTGACCGTTTCCTCCACAAAGGGATATTGCTCCTTTAGGTGATCACCCATGGGATAAAAGGTGGAACCAAAGGTTCGCTCATTGCCTTGATCCACGATATGTGTGTTGATTTGAAAGATCCTCTTGCGATGCTCTTGCCACGCATCAGATTGATAAACAGCCACAGAAATAGTGAGTGAAAGTAGGCATATCGACATACCTAGAGCCAAGCCTAGCATGTTCAATGAAGTGAATAGTTTGTGCTTCGAGAAGTTTCGAAGGGCGATCTTTAAGTAGTTCTTTAGCATATCGGAGTACTTTACAATTTTTAACTCCGACAAACTTGATCTCCGCTGCGGTGCTTTCTAAACTATTGTGATAAGCCTTTCAGCCTAAGGGATAGACGACCCAGCGGAAGGGATGAAGCCACTGATCCCTGTAGCAAATGAGTTTGTCCCTATAGATAATCTGTTTGTCAAACCTATTTGGTTTAGGCCAAACACCTCATCAATTTTGAGTCATGATTTCCTATATCAAAAAGCGAGCACTACTGTTTATTATACTGCTGTATATTATCCTGCTATTCCTTGCAGGGTTAGCAGAAGATATCGAGCTCTACATCGTCCTGTTCACAATTTTCTACACCTTACTGGTGGTCTTACCTTGGCTGATCTGGCAAGTGATTCGGGCCTTTAGAGTAAGAAAAGAACTCAAGCAGGCTGAACTGCAGCATCTCAAAAGTCAGGTCAACCCTCATTTTTTCTTTAATACCTTGAATCTGCTTTACGGTACATTGGACAAAGACAAGGAGCTAGCGAAAGAGATGATCTTAAAATTGTCTGATTTGATGCGATACAGTATCTACAATGGACAAAATGAACTGGTAACGTTGGAGGAGGAAGTTGCCTATTTGCGGCAGTATATTGATTTGCAGCAGACGCGTTTCAGAAGGGAGATTGACATTTCAATGGAGGTAGATATAAGTGATGAAGGTTTCAAAGTAATGCCCTTGCTGTTCATTATTTTGGTGGAGAATGCCTTTAAACACGGGGCTGAAAACTTGCGACATGGCGCTATCATCAAAATAGCAATTACTGCTGATAAGAAAGAGGTCGATTTTCAGATTGAGAATAATTTTGATCCCGAGATCAAAGTGGAATCAGGTGGACTTGGCTTGAGAAATCTAAAGCGTCGATTGGAGCTGGGTTATCCTAAAGGCCACAACTTTAGAGAAAACTCCAAACAAGACATCCATAAGGCTAGGTTAATTTTGAAGAAGTTATGATGAAGTACCTCATTGTCGATGATGAACACATTGCTCACGATATCATCAAGGGCTATTGTGATATGCTTCCGCAAATGGATTTTGCAAATAGCTGCTATGATGCCATAGAGGCGATGGATTACCTTAGAAACAATGCGGTGGATCTTATATTCTTGGATTTGAACATGCCTAAATTAAAGGGGTTCGACTTTATCAAGACGCTGCAAAACCCTCCTAAGGTCATCGTAACCACCGCTTACAGTGAACATGCTTTGGAGGGGTATGAACTTAACGTGGTGGATTATCTGCTTAAGCCTTTTAGTTTTGAGCGCTTTGTAAAAGCAGTGAACAAGGTCTTGGATCAAATAGAGCAGATTCAACCTAAGATAAGCACCATTAACTCCAGTCCTGATACCGCCCCAACAATTTTTCTTCGAGCAGATAAGAAGCACATACAGGTTGAAGTAGAACGTATTCTATTTTTAGAATCTGCTGCTAATTATGTGAAGGTTTTTACCGAGTTTGAGACAATCATGGTTCGTGATAAAATCACCAATCTAATCGAAAGCTTTCCAGAAGAAACCTTCTTACAAGTACACAAATCATTCGCGGTTGCATTGAAACATATCCATTCAGTACAGGGCAATCGAATCTTTATCGGTGATCATCAAGTGCCTATCGGTAAGACCTATAGAGAAAATGTCGATCGGATATTGAGTTAAAAGACTAAGCCAGGCATCCAGTCATGGCCTAGTCTTTTGGGTAGTGTCATATATGCACTGGATTTATTATCCTATTCGTATCTTAAATTATCTGCCGGGTTTACACCTGAGATCTTTGTAATCATCCATAGAATTGGAAGGGAAGCGAGAATAAGCATAAATAGGATACTTCCAATCATTTCTACCCAACCGACACCCACGCTATACTTGCTGATCATTTGAACAAACAACTTGTCGTAGAAAAAGTAGGACATAGGTGCTGCAATGAAGATTGCAATGAATATCAGCTTCATGAAGCTGCCGCCCAGTGTAATATAAAGGTCTTTCAAACTGGCGCCCATGATTTTTCTCACAGCGACTTCTTTCACTCGATTTTCAATGAAGTAAACCACCATGCCAAGTAGGCCTATACAAGAAATAGTCAGCGACAAAGCACCTAGAAAACCAAAGATTCTGACGATGGCGAATGCAGATTGATAGGCATCTTCGATCTCCTGATCCAGAAAGAATGATTCAAATTTAACTTCTTGATCTATACCCGCCCATTTGTCTTCCAGCTGTTCAACAATTTCAAGCATGTTTTGTCCGCTCAGGTTTAGCAGTGCATACCGGGTTCTTGCAGGATTGTAGCGAATGATCATCGGCTGAATAGCCATATTTAATTGCATGAAGTTGAAGTCTTTCA
>JABSPG010000029.1 GCA_013214445.1 Ekhidna sp.
TCTATACCTTAAGTTTACTATATGGCTTTTGGGGAGTAACGACCATTTTGCTCTTCTGGTCAGCATATGTGAAAGCACAAAGAGAGCTGGGAGGTGAAAACCAGCAAGGCAGGTCATTTGGTGCAATTGATGCTGGACGTGGATTTGTTGCTGCTGCAGTTGCTTCAGGCTCTGCTTTTTTACTCGACGCATTTTTGCCTGTCTCGGCAGATGATGCGTCGGTAGGTCAGCTGTCAAGTTCTCTCAGCACCATCATTTTACTATTCAGCGGGCTTACAGCTGCAAGTGCGGTCATGGTGTGGTTCTTTCTTAAACCAGAAGAAAAAGAGGTAGGACAAGAAAGGAGTTCGCAGCTCTCTCTCCAGGGAGTAAAATTGGCACTCAAGCGAAGAACCGTGTGGCTTCAGGCCTTCATCTTGCTATGCGCATATATTGGCTACAAATGCACAGACGACTTCTCGCTTTATGTGAATGTCGCTTTTGACTACAACGACGTTGAGTCAGCCCATCTTGCTGCACTCTCTTTCTGGGTTAGGCCTCTTGCCGCCATTGCGGCCGGATTGCTCGGCGACTACTTTCTTCATTCAAAAACGGTCATTGCTTGCTTTGTAATCATGCTGGTTGGCAGTATGATCATTGCAAGTGGCATTTTACAACCTGGTATGGAATTCTTTATTATTCTAACCATTACCTCCACTAGCGTGGGGATCTATGGTCTTCGCGGACTCTACTATGCACTGTTTCAAGAAGCAAAGCTCCCTTTGAGTATCACAGGCAGTGCGGCAGGTGTCGTTTCCGTAATCGGATATACACCCGATGTTTTCTTTGGTCCATTGATGGGTTGGATACTGGATAGCAATCCTGGTGCTATTGGACATCAATACCTCTTTGCGGTATTAGCCATAGCTTCCATTTTTGGATTGGTATTCACCATTTGGTTTAAGAGATCCAAGAAAGTAGCATAGACCCTAGAAAAAGTTCAGGGTGACCCAAGAAGAAGTTTTCGCATTCAATTCTTAGAGCACCCTGAACTTATTTCAGCATCTATTTTCTATCATTAATTTCTTTCATCTAAATCTTCCGTATTTACTCCTTCATTTCGATGACCCTTCCTGGGGTCCATGGAGCACCATTAGCATCTAGCGCTGCATTAATGGCAGGGACGTCTTTATTGATCATCTGCTTCAGGGTAGCAATCACAGGATTCAAATACTTCATAGCGATTTCTTTCACCTCCTTAGCCGTTTCCGTAGGGTCAGTGAAGCTTGCCGAACCGGCATACAATGCAGTATTCACTCTACTGCTAATAGAAGGTGCCTGATCTATTTCCAACTGCCTCTTAATCGCATCTCCATAGAGCGAAACCTGTACTTCCTTGAGCTTATCTTCCATCTCCTCTACTTGATCGTTAAGAGATTTTTCATTGACTAGCCTCGCTGCTGCCTTATAGTACTTCAATGCCTCTTGCAATTGGTCATAGGTCTTTCGAGCCCCATTCATGGATTTTGAAAGACTTGACAACTCACGATGAAAAGCCAACATCTCAGCAGGATCTGTTGGAGGTAAAGTTTGATTATCCAATGTTTTTACTTCAAAAGACTCTGGCTCGGTAATCTCCGTCACCTCTCCATTGATGCTTTTCGAAAGCTGCACGGTATAGCTTCCGGGCAATACCATAATACCTGAAGGAAGACTCTTCGCTTCATCCAATTTCGAATTCAACTGATCAATAGATGGGTATTTCAAGTCCCAGTATACTCGATTAATCCCTTCTTTAGCTCCTGTGCGTACCTCATTTACTACCTCACCATTTACGTCTTTGATCGTAAAAATGAGAAATGGTTTTTCCTCCTCTTTTTCGGCTTTCAGCTGATCATACGTTGGATAGTAAACCGTACCACCATCCTTGCGTTTCTTTCCCTCCTCTTTCTTTCGTGCACTCTTCATCGTGCTATACTTTTCCTTTACATAAAAAGTAAAGGCTGCTCCAAAAGGAGGATTTTCGCCTAGGTAGTATGTTTCTCCCTGAAAACCCTTTGGCCCTAGCCACGAAATGGTCTTACTAGCTGCAATCGGACTATAGAACTCATATTGAAGTGCTTCAGACACAGGGAAGATATGTGCTTCCTTTTCCAGCAATTCCTTTGACAAGTCCCTCAAGGCTGAGTAATCGTCCATGACGTAGAAACCTCTACCAAAGGTGCCAAGCACCAAGTCCTTTTCTCGCTCCTGAATGTTGATGTCTCTGACCGCCACAGTTGGAAGTCCTTTAGACAGTTTCTGCCAGTAAGATCCTCCATCAAGCGTAGCAAAACACCCGAACTCTGTACCGACAAATAATAGATTCGCTGCTTCTGGATCTTCCGCAATGGCATACACTGAACCTCGATCGGGTAGATTGGCATTTATCGCAGACCAGCTTTTACCCATGTTGGTACTTTTCAATAAGTAGGGTTTGAAATCTCCTCGCTTATGATTGTTAAATGCTGCATATACGGTATTCTTATCATGAGCAGAGGCAATGATTTCGTTTACGTACGTCGTGTCTGGTACCCCGGGAAACTTACTGTACCTCGTCCAGTTTTGCCCACCATCGATGGACATGTGAATAAGACCGTCATCTGTTCCAGCGTACAGAAGGTTTTCATCAAGCGGAGACTCTGCCAAAGCGACGATGTTTCCAAAAGGGGTGGTAGATGCATTCTTAGCCACCGCATCCATCGGCCACACTTTGCCCATCACTTTTAGCTTGTTGCGATCGATTCCTCGGGTGAGATCACCACTAACCTCTTTCCAGCTCTGACCCATGTCATCGCTTCTATGTACTCGATCAGAAGCATAGTAGAGTCTTTTATTGTCATGCGTACTTACCAACAAGGGGGCGTCCCAATTCCAATTGTAAGAATAATCTTTGTCAGGAGCCTGAGGAACGATATTTTTCACTGCACCGCTGGACCTATCAAATCGCATCAGGTTTCCATACTGGGACTGACTATACACAATGTCGGGATTCGTAGGATCGACGTGTGGTTCAAAACCGTCTCCCAACCAGGTTACGAACCAGTTCCTATTACTAATGCCTGTGGTCTCGGTGGTCTGAGAAGGACCTCCCAGCGTAAAATTGTCCTGCGTACCGCCATACACGTAGTAAAATGGATAGTCGGTGCTAACAGCAAGCTTGTAAAATTGCGTAACAGGTAAATTCGGAAAGAAACGCCATGTCTTACCCCGATCGTAAGACTCATAAACTCCTCCGTCATTTCCGTTCAGGAGATAGCTTGGATTTCTTGGATCAATCCACAACGCATGGTTATCGATATGCTTGTTCTTCTCGCCTACATTTTTGAACGTCTTTCCACCATCTTCAGAAACTCCAGCAAAGGTATTCATGACGTACACTAAGTCTACATCCACCGGATCTGCTATTACTTCTTGATAGTAATTACCGCTAGAAACATATTTGCTTCTTCGCTCCCACGATTCTCCCAGGTCGGTAGATCGGTAAAAACCTCCTTTATCCTCCTGCGCTTCTACCACCGCATAGATCACGTCGGGATTAGCAGGAGAAATATCAAGCCCAACTCTTCCCAGGTCTCCCCCAGGTAGCCCCTTAGCTATTTTTCTGAAATTTTGTCCGCCATCGGTAGACTTATAGATTGTAGACTCTGGACCTCCGCTGATGTAGGTAAATACATGTCGTCTTCTTTGGTGCGACACGGCATAGACAATATTGGAATTTCTTGGATCTAAGTGCACTTCATGAATTCCTGTATGCACGCTGATATCTAGAATCTTTGTCCAGCTATCTCCGCCATCGGTTGTCTTGTATAAGCCACGATCTCCACCAGCACTCCATACAGGTCCTGTGGCTGCCACGTACACTACATCGGAATTGGTTGGGTCAATGGCAATCATGCCTATGTGTTCGGATTCCTTCAGTCCTTTGTGCTCCCAACTTTTGCCTCCGTCCATACTTTTATAAACACCGTCACCATAGGCGACACTTCGTTGATTGTTGTTCTCGCCGGTACCTACCCAAATCACGTTGTGGTTGTTGGGGTCCATCTCCACCACTCCGATGGAGTAAGAGCCTTGATCATCAAAAACCGGTTTAAAATTCAACCCTTTGTTCGTGGTTTTCCATACCCCACCAGCTGCAGTGGCTACATAAAACTCGCTCGGGTTGTCTGGGTTTACGGCAAAATCTGCAATCCGACCAGAGGTAAATGCTGGGCCAATAGATCGGAAGGACAGACTGTTCCATGCCACATCATAAAGCGGTGGCTTCTTGTCCTCTTTTTTCTGAGCATCTGAAAGCAAAGGCAAGCAGATGACTGCAAGAGACAATGCACATGAATAAATAGGGTTTCTTAGTATACGCATAGGTCATGGTTTGTTGTAAGCGAGAAAGGTAGAGAAAAGCAGATAAAATGGAAGATCATCTTACACGAAAGGTAGCTGATCCTACATTAGCTATCTTAGTCTCTCATGAAACGCATCCTGACTACCCTTAGAGAAAAATGGCCAGAATATCTATTGGAAATCTTGGTACTCATCATTGGAATCTATGGGGCGTTTGCTGTAGATGCCTGGAACGATAATCGAAAGTCAAGAACGCAACAAGCAATCTATGTCAACCACATCCTGTCAAACCTAAAAGATGACAAAGTTCAGTTGGATACTTTGCTGGCGCATAGTCAAGAATTAATCGAGATCACCGAATTCTTCATTACAGGATATAAGAATCAGAAAATCGATACCAAAAAAGCTACGCTAAAATCTGGATTCATGGCCATTGAAAAGAATTTCAACGGTTACCGCAGTGGCATTGATGCTTTGCTCAACTCAGGAAGTTTGGATCTGATACCGGATCAGATAAGTTTAGATCTTCAGAAGTATTACGAAGAATCTGAAGATTTGGTGAAGCGAGAGTCCATGTCAAATGAGTACATCCGAGATTTTGTAGAGCCACACTTCTTTCGTGAGTATGCCAATACTTTTTTTCAAATAGACACCTACGATATAAGGAAAATGTATGAAGGAGACACGCGTACTTTAGGTTTTGTAGATGAGCAAAAACTACTCAATGATCGACAGATGGAAATCCATTTCGTCATCAGAAATGTTCAGACTAAAGTCGAGATACAGCTATACCAAAAACTGATCGATAGAAACACTAAGCTGCAGACGCAGCTAGCAAACATTACTGGATCAACTGATCAGTGAGGTAGGCATGCGCATTGCCTCTCACATTGAAAAACCATTGCAATCCATCGCCCGTAAAGACAATGGTGTCTGAAGCAAGCGAAGTGAAACTCATCTCCAAGCCTACCTTGCCACCAACCTTAGAATTATTGAGCGCACCTACTATTTTGTTGTCTAAAGAATCTAAGATATGTGCTAATGGAATACTTGCTTTGGATTTCAAGAACTCCGTAAGTTCATCACCAGCTACCCACTCTGCAAGATTGACCAGCGTGCTTTCACTGGTGATGTCATACTCAATACTGTCTACAATCAAGCTTTTATCTGCACCCAAAACAGGATATGCATATGCATCGACGGTGGCATCTATATCACCTACTATATCAAACTTCAAATGAAGTTTATGATGCGCAGTATTTGTGATGAAATTCGTCAAAAGAATACTATAACCTTCGTAAGAAAAAGTCATGCTGTCTAGTTTAGCCCGTAGTAATTCATTCACCTTTTCATACGGCAGATAGATATCTACATTGATGTCCAAATCATTTTCAGATTCCAGATCTGCAAAGGCATTTTTCGGCATGGGCTGAGATTCATACTCCAAGCCGCTAACAGGAGTGATGAATAGGTCAGACTCAGTATGAATAATCACTCGCAAAGTGTCTTTCACATTTTTGGTGAAATGACCTGAAAAAACACTGGCTTTACTGGTCAGCCAAATATCAATGGGTTTCTTTCCTACCCGATGGGTATTCCCAAGTAAGGCCCAAATCTTTGTGACCTGCTGGCGAAGAGGCACCAATTCTTGAAGCGCAGTACACACTGTCTGCTCAATAGTTGCGGATTTTTCATTTAGCTTCTTTTCTACTTTGTTTTGTAGGTTCACTTTGATCCCTAAAATCTCAATTACAGGTGGCTCAATCCAATGTAGTTTTTGAATACGACAGGCAGCATTTAGATTCCAATCTTCATCGATGGAAAGCTTTGTATTCATATCCACTCGAACCTTCAGTGAAATCGGCTTGTGCACCTTGATCCCCAGCACTTTTTTCTCCACCTCCGCTGTGACCTTCATCGGGATGGACACGTCTAAATTATTTCCGTAGGAAGCAAGTAGAGCTTTGCCTATGGGTTCAATTTTCAAGGTGATATAGTCACCCTTCTTCTTCAACTTAAGTGTATCCTCCACCAATACAGGAGGCAAGGCACGATTGACTGCCTTGTAGAGGTCGTTGATGGGGAAGTCCAAGGGAAAGGTAAGCTTAGAGGATGACTCTTCTTTGACTTGAGTAATTACCGTGCTATTGCTGCTTGTGGACTTAGCTACTTTCTCCTCCACCTTCTCTGATTTTCCGCCACAAGAGAATAAAAACACGAGCAAAGAGGCGGGAATCCATTTCATAGGTTGGTGAACTTTGGTATTACCAAAATAATGGAAATCACCGAGGAACGAGCGCTTTGTGCACGAAAATATATCAGCTACTTCTCCAGGATTTCCTTGAATAATGCAATGGACAAACGCTTGTACAAACGCGTATAGTCATCTCTGAAGTGATGGTTGCTAGACAGCTTGACAATGAATGCATCCTTATCCGGATCTATGTAAATGAATTGATCATAAACTCCGATGGCCATAAATTCATCATCAGATCCAAAGGGAATCCACCACTGGTAGCCATATCCATCTTTTTCTATGCCATCTTCAACTCGCATTTGTACATGCGTATCAAGCGGGCGAGTAGAGTCTAAAACCCAAGCCTCAGGTATTAACTGAGTCCCATTCCATCTACCAGAATCAAGGTATAGCTTACCCAACTTCGCATAGTCTCGCAGCGTAGCATTGTAGCCCCCCAGCGCAAACTCCATTTCTGCATTATCCACAATCCAGTGTGCGTCAGCCTCAGCACCAATAGCGTCCCAGATCTTTACTTTAGAATATTCAGCGATGGACATGCCTGTCGCACTGACTAAGACCATACCCAAAACCTGGGTATCTATGCTCACATAATGGTTGTAAGTCCCAGGCTCTCTCCCATTGGTCAGAGAAGCAGCGAAATCCGCCATGGGCATACCCAATGCAAAATATCTTCCCATCCGGTTGATATCAGAATCGAAATCTCCATAGTCTTCATTGAAGCGAATACCGGAGCTCATCTGCAGTAGGTTTTTGATCGTCACTCCTTCGTATCCGGAACCTGCGAGTTCAGGAACATACTCTGTGGCTAGTTGCTCAATACTTCGGATTTTTCCATCCTCTAATGCTATCCCGATCAAACCGCTGATAAGCGACTTGGACATTGACCAAGAAATATGGATGTCGTTTTCAGTAAATCCATTGCCATAGTAGATGTAACGAATGCTATCACCTTGATAAATGAGAAATCCATCTGTGTTCGTATGGTCAAAGAATGCTTGCGTTTCGACGGTAGAATCACCTAGCTGAAAACTCTCAGGCAATGACCAAGATTCAGCTTGAGGCAGTGGCACAGGACTTATACTTTTTTGGACTACTGCTGTATTGACGAAAGTTGGAAAACTTTTGAAATTCTCAGAGATGTTTTCTAGCTCAAACATGGTCAGCACCACGTTCAACCGTGTCAGCTCTTCTTGAAAGTACAGCCCGAGAGAGACGAACATGAGGACAAGAGCAGCTATCGCATAGAGAATAATTCTTTTTAGCATGATGAAATCTTAGTTGAACGTAAAATTAAAATTCCAATTAGATGGGTATCAGCAATATCGCTGGTCTAAGCTAAAATTCTCAGGGAACTTACCTTTAATATCCTTGTAAAAATCCATGATCTGCTTCACGTCAGCCTCTATCTCCCCAGTAGGCATAAAGCACATCCCAACACCTGTGATCTTCTTTTCATAGTCCATGTAGGCGCAGCAAATTGGAACCTTTGCTTGTACGGCTGTATGGTAAAAGCCCATCTTCCATTCCTTCCTCATTGAACGAGTACCCTCAGGGGTCACTACGACGGTAAGCGGTCCCTCGTGCTTCTGGAATAAACTTGCCATGTATGCCGTCATACCACCCTTTTTTGCCTCAGATCTGTCAATCCACAAAGCACCCAAATCACCAATCAACTTACCTAAGATCGGGACATTAAATTCCTTCTTAATTGTGAACCTGGGGTTTAGGCCGAGCTGATCCATGGCACTGATGGCATAAACAAAATCCCAATTGCTGGTATGTGGGGCTGCAATCATTACACATTTAAATGCTTCAGCAGGAGCAGGAGCTTGCAGTTGCCATTTTGCATTTCGAAAAAGTACCTTGAAAAGAGCTTTTAACATGTTTCAATGAAGTGAAGGAGTAATCTAAGAAAGAACCATTAGTTAGCAAGCAATTATGTTTGTAATCAACCAGCAGCAATCCAAATAGTTGCAGATGAGAAAAACTGAATTAAAATCAAACCCATCTTTTATTTATCTTTCAAAGAAAGAAACCAGCTACTGTCCTCCCCTAATACCAAACTGAAGTGCTTTTCCTTCTACGAAATATTCGCCGAAAACTCATGAGTGAAAATAAGATAACCACTTACCTGCTATATGCCATTGGTGAAATTTTTCTTGTGGTTATCGGGATTTTGATTGCCGTAAATATCGACGATTGGTATCGGGAAAAAGAACTTGCAAATAAAGAGCTCAAGAGCTACCAGAATATACTAGCCGATTTGAGGGTGGATTCAATCCAATTTCAAAGAACCCTCAGACTCGGTCATATCCATCAAAAAGTTGTCTACCAGATTTACTACGAATCAATTGGTGAGAAACAACAAGATTCTTCCCTCCCATATGACTTTATTGCCATCACCAAGAGTTTCTTGGCAAAGACCCAAGAAAACCATCAAAGGTCCATCGATCAATTTCGAAACGATACTGTTCGAAATGCTTTAAATAAGTATTTCACCTTGGAGAATCGGGCTAGAGAATCTGTTTCCACATTCAATAAAATTGTTGTTGAAGACATTCGACCCTATGCCCAGAAAAATGACATGCTGGCTCTGACAAATATTTTTGACGACAAACCAATGAAAATACCCACTAGTGGCAACACGCTTAAAAAAGCCGCCTTATTGGAAGCATTAGATGATTCTGAATTCATATCCATGATTGCAGGACTTAGAATGACGATGGGCTACTTTCTATTTGAATTAGAGTTACTAATTGAAGAAAACAGACTGCTGATTGACCTGATGGAATCAGAAATTAAATCCACCAATTAAGTGCTGTTTCTTCTTCGAAATATCAGACGAAAACTCATGAAAGAGAATAAGATTACCACCTATCTGCTATACGCCTTTGGAGAAATTTTGCTGGTTGTTGTCGGTATCCTCATTGCACTGAGCATAGACAACTGGAATCAGAATAGACAAAAAAAACAGTTAGAAATCGAATATCTACAGGAAATCAAAACCAGCCTAGAAGAGGACATTGCCAATGGAAATGACTTGGTAGCATTCAATCAGCAACGGATGAGTTTTCTAGATACGGTACTTACAAAGATGCAAAACAGGAACGTGGAGGAAATGAAAGCAACGTTGATCTACTATGTGCAGCCAACTTTTGATTACAGAATTTTCAAAATGAATCGAATCGGGATCGATAACATGGTGGCTTCAGAAAGCATCGCTTTGATTTCTAATAGTGTACTCAGAAATGCGCTAAGTAAGTATTACTCAGAAGAAGTGCAATGGCAGGAACGAGTAGCAAACCTATCTGGAACCTATATTGATATGATCATGCCACGGGTCATGTCTCAACAAGTCTTTGCCCGTGGTGGGTACGATTTTCCCATAAACCAGTCAAAATATTTACAGCTATATGAAGATCCGGAAGTTTTGAATGTCGTCTATGGCCTCAAAACAATCACTCAAACCCAAAGCGGTAGAGTGGGTATAAAAATTGAAAACGCTCGGCAATTAGTTGAGGAAATAAACAAAGAATTGGAGGTAAACTGAATATGCTTTTTCTCCTTCGAAAAGTCCGACGCAAGCTTATGAATGAAAACAAAATCAGCACTTACCTGCTATACGCCTTTGGAGAGATCGTACTTGTCGTTATTGGGATTTTGATAGCACTTAGTATTGACAACTGGAATGAGGATAGACAGAGAAAAACCTTAGAAGCAAAGTATCTGATGGAAATCAAGGTAAGTCTTGAAGCAGATGTTGCATCCTGCGAAAAGATCATGAACCTGAACAATCGAAGATTGGCACACCTCGATACGCTGCTAACGAAAATGCAAAACAGGAACCAACGAGAAATGATCGCCTCGCTGATGCCTAACCTGGAACCATCATTTTATTACGACATATTTAAAATGAACAGAGTCGGTTTTGACAACATGGTTTCTTCTGAGAGCATTTCGCTGATCTCAAATGACAGTCTACGACAATCCCTTAGCGAGTACTATTTGGACGAGGGGGAGTGGCAGGAGCGGATAGAACTGCAATCCAGAAAATTTGTGGATATGATGGTCCCAAGAGCCATGTCAGCTCCACTACTAGAGATGGCCACCGGCTATGACCTTCCTATCAAAAACACCTATAAGTTACGAATCAACGAAGATCCAGAAATCATGAATCTCTTTTTTTCCCTTATACAAACCACCATATCACAAAACAGAATGGTGAACCGAAAGATGGGCAATGCCCAAAATCTGATCCAGACAATTGACCCAGAGATAAGCAAAGAATAAGATGCTATTCCTCCTCCGAACTATCCGCCGTAAGCTTATGAAAGAAAATAAGATCACCACCTACCTGCTCTATGCCGTTGGAGAAATTATACTAGTAGTAGTTGGAATATTGATTGCTGTGAGCATTGATGATTGGAACACTGTTTACAATAACCGGCAAAAGGAAATCAAATACCTTAAGAGCATTGAGCTAGACCTGAAAAAAGATCTTGAGGAGTTAGCAGAACAATCGGGGTTTCGGCACGAAAAGAAAGACGGTTCTGAAAGGATCATTGAATATATGAATGGAGTTAGTTACGATGACACTGAAATAATCTACTACATCAGTAACTCTATCTATGAGAGATATTTTGTTCCAAATAATACTACCTACACTGAGCTTTCTAGCTCGGGGAATCTCAATCTGCTATCCAATGATTCGATAAAAGTATTGCTTCTTGAACTACAAAACCTTTATCAGCAAAACAAAGGTATGATTGATCACGAAAGATTTGACTATCGTGAATACGTCTCAAAGGAATTGACAAAATACGTGGATCTGAACAGCCTAGAGCCAATAAGGGAACAGCAAAAAACAGCCGCTGAGATGAATATTTCTATCGCGGACTTTGAACCAATATTAAATAACGTACGATTCAAAAATGGCATGCATATCATGGAGGGCATGTCAGGAGGGTTTTTAGAAATGTATGAGATCATTTCGGATAAATCTCGAAAGGTCATTAAGCACATCGAGCAGGAACTGAAAGAAGAAAATCCATAAAACACAGAGACCGAATGCTTTATCTACTCCGTCAAATTAGAAGAAAAACTTTGCAAAACAACAAGATCACCACCTACTTGCTGTATGCTATAGGAGAGATCATTCTAGTTGTAGTAGGTATTCTTATAGCCGTCCAGATCGATGATGTTTATGAGGAAAAGGAGCTCCTAAAGCAAGAGCTCAACAACTATGAACTCATCATAGCTGATCTTAAGAAAGATTCAGCCTCATTTGCCAGATATCATCAAGTGCATAGCAAATACTTAGATCTTTATTTTGATGTAAATCGAATCAGTAACGGACTACCACCTTTGCAGGAAGAGCCTTATTTCGATTATTTAGTCATGAACCTACTTTTCAGTCCAGTGACTCAAGAGAATCATCAAAACACGATTGAGAAACTAAAAGACCAAGAAGTAAGAGCAGAACTGAATACCTACTTTGGAGGATTGAAAGGGCTGAAGATCACCACAGAAGAGTTTAATCAATACCTGCGCGAAGTATCTCGTCCATTCTTTCTCAGAAAGCATCAGGTCTTCGATAATGGGGTCGTATTTGATGAGCAGGATCGCACATTTCCGCCATTTAAAGGTGTTTCCAGTTTTCAAGCAGATAAGATTGTGTCAGCCTTGAATGATAAAGAAGCATTACCAATTGTCTCAGAACTACGTATGTCCATGGGTGCTTACCTTAGTTTCCTACAATTATCTATGCAACAAAACCATGCCTTGATCCAGACACTTGAAAAGAAAATTTCAGCTGAATGAAAATCATTGTCGCTTCAAGAAACCCTGTAAAAATCCAAAGTACGGAAATAGGTTTTGCTCAAGTCTTTCCTTCTCAAAGAATTGAGATACAAGGAATTGATGCTCCTTCAGGAGTCAGTGATCAACCGATGACAAATGAGGAAACGCTAGTTGGCGCAAAGAATCGTGCACTTTTCGCACAAAGTCACCAATCTGATGCGGACTACTGGGTTGGCATAGAGGGGGGAATCGAAGAAACCCATGATGGCATGGAAGTTTTCGCCTGGGTAGTCATACTATCCAATAGTAAGTCTGGTCAATCCCGAACCAGCACATTCTACTTACCTTCTAAGGTTGCCGAGCTAGTTGGCAATGGAGTAGAACTTGGTGAGGCTAATGACCAAGTCTTCAGCGAAATAAACTCTAAGCAAAAAGGGGGGGCAGTGGGTTCACTCACAAATGGATTGCTAGGGCGGACGGAATATTACGTTCAGCCTGTCATACTTGCCCTTATTCCGCACATTCAGCAGGAGCTGTATTGAACAAAAAAGCCTGAATCGTTTATCCACTCGTCGAAGATTGTCTCATCATCTAGGGTATTCCTGATTTGCTTTGTATCTTGATAAGTCAATTCAAAATTCATATGGGAGACCCGAGACTTATTTTAAGATCATCCTACAGGGAATTTAAAGGAAAGAACACCGCTCCTATCTTGTTAGAAGATGACTCCAGCCGAGCGCGAAAAAGTACCAAAACAGGCTCGGGAAGGAGTTCTTCCTCCGGACTGGAGCCCTACAACGGAGAGTGGTCTGCCGCTCAAGTAGCTCATCTATTAAAGCGCATTTCATTTGGCATACAAGAAAGTGAAATAGAGCAGTTGATTCCCATGGGAGTAGATCAAGCAGTAGATCTTGTCACCAATTCGAACCCAAATCAGTCACTACCTATCAACAATTATACCGCCTATGAGACCGATCCATATGTGGAAGCAGGAGAATCATGGGTGCATAAACCTTACGGAGAAGGCATAGAATTTTTAAGGGTCTTCTCGCTCAAAAATTGGATTCTTGAAAGCTACATGAAATCGAGTTTATCCATCCATGAGAAGATGGTGCTCTTCTGGCACAACCTAATCCCTACCCAATTCTTCTTGATAGAGGTCGCAAACCTTTCTTATGCCTATTACAAAATTCTGGATGACAATGCGCTTGGAAATTTTCGCGAGATCATCAAGCGAGTTACGGTAGACTCTTCCATGCTATTATATCTAAATGGTGCATACAATATCAAAGAGGCTCCCGATGAAAATTATGCCAGAGAGCTGCAGGAGCTTTTTACAGTAGGTAAAGGACCAAATTCAAAATACACCGAACAGGATGTCTATGAAGCAGCTAGAATATTGACTGGCTGGACTATTGATGTCGATGCAATCATTGATGAAGGAAGATCAGTCAGCTATTTCGAGCCCGAATATCATGATCAGGGAGACAAAACATTCTCAGCGTTCTATGGCAACCGCACCATATCTGGTAAATCTGGGGAAAGCGGTCAAGATGAAACTGACGAGCTCATCGATATGATACTTGACACAAATGAAGCAGCTCTATACATCTGCAGAAGACTGTACAATTTCTTTGTCTATCATGAAATCGATGATGATACTGAGGCCAATGTTATTGCTCCTCTTGCTGAAATTTTTAGAACAAACAATTATGAGATTCAACCGGTGATAAGAACATTGCTGAAGAGTGAACATTTCTACGATACGGCAAATATTGGAGCTTATGTAAAAAATCCTATGGATCACACCCTTGGTATGCTAAGGACAGCTGAGGTTCCTATCCCAGAAGATTTGGAAGAACAGTTCGATTATGTTTATCAAAAATACTATCTGATGAACGAAGCAGGTATGGGGATTGGGGATCCTCCAAGTGTATCTGGATGGCAAGCATACTACCAACAGCCAATTTTTGATAAGATTTGGATCAATGCAGACACACTGATCAACAGAGCGCAGATCCAGGATTACTTCATTTACGGATTGATGGATGTTGCAAAATTCGTTGCAACGCTCCCTAACCCTGAAGATCCTAATAGACTGATCATAGACAGCAATTTCTTGTTGCAAGGGATTACACTGGACGAGACTGTCATAAGTGACCTCAAGACCGTGTTGCTTGCCGGCCAACAAACCGACGATTACTGGACTACTGCATGGAACCTATATCAAAACGATCCTGAAAACGAGGAGTACAGATCAACAGTAGAAAATCGACTAAAGCAACTTTTCAGACAGTTTTTACAACTAAGCGAATTTCAATTGATGTGATATGAAAAGAAGATCATTTTTAAGACATGCCATCCATGCCGCTGCAGTCCCAGGCGTCTTTGCATCACTAGGGTTTGCAATGCCAGGCCGAAATTCTATGGAGTACTTTCTGAGACAGGCTGCAGAAACTGATCGCGTTTTGGTCATGATTTTCTTGGACGGTGGAAATGACGGGCTAAATACCATAGTTCCACTAAACCGCATGTCAGAACTAAATGCGGTTCGTCCAAGAGTAGTGCTGAATGAAAATGAACTACTCTCATTAAAAAAATCTGAAGTAGGTCTCCATCCAGCAATGACAGACTTACAGGCACTGTACGATGAGAGTAAATTCCAGATCATCCAAAATGTTGGTTACGAAAATCCCGATTTTTCACATTTCAGATCTACAGATATTTGGATGAGTGGAAGCTCGTCAAACGAAATTGTCAATTCCGGCTGGATGGGAAGACATATTGAAAACGCTTATCCCGGATATCCTGAAGCATTCCCATCCGATGATATGGAGGACCCATTGGCGGTAGAGATTGGCTATGGTTCTTCTCTTTTGTTTCAAGGGGTAGCCTCGTCGGTAAGCTACACTTTACAAAATGCCAATGAGTTTTATGAGTTACTAGACAATGTAGAGCAAGATGCACCTGACACTCCCGCCGGGGATAAACTAAAATACATCCGGCTCATCGCCAAGCAGTCTCAGGCCTACGGTCAAAGAATTGTGGATGTAGCTTCAAACGTGTCTAGACATGAAACTTATCCAGGTGATCCGAGTCATTCCAATCAACAATCCCAGCTAGGGCCACAGCTAAAAGTAGTCTCCAAGCTGATAGCCGGTGGTAGCAGAACGCCTGTGTACATGGTTAGAATTGGAGGGTTTGATACGCACGATGCACAAGTAGAGGAAAACCACTCGGAAGGAGAGCACGCCATTTTGCTAAAAGATTTGAATGATTCCATCGCTTCTTTCATGAAAGATTTGGAGTTTCATGGAGTAGCAGACAAAGTACTAGGCATGACTTTTTCAGAATTTGGAAGAACTATCCTTTCGAATGCCAGTAACGGTACAGACCATGGTACAGCAGCTCCAATGTTTTTCTTCGGGAATGCGGTAAGAGGAGGAGTAGTGGGAGACAATCCAGTGATCGACCGTTCCATGAATTATGAAGACAATCTTCCCCATCAATTTGAATTCAGACAGTTGTATCAGTCGGTCCTGGATCAATGGTTTGG
>JABSPG010000290.1 GCA_013214445.1 Ekhidna sp.
TGCAATTACTAGCAGGCCGGATGTGGCTTTGTCTATTCTGTGAACCAGACCTGGCCTTCCGTCATTTCCTTTCATTTCAGGAAGGTTTTTGAAATGATAAGCTAGACCGTTCACGAGCGTTCCAGACCAATTTTGATAAGCAGGATGAACGACCATTCCAGCAGATTTATTCACTAC
Source organism: Ekhidna sp. (assembly GCA_013214445.1). Classification (GTDB taxonomy): domain Bacteria; phylum Bacteroidota; class Bacteroidia; order Cytophagales; family Cyclobacteriaceae; genus Ekhidna. The sequence goes on from JABSPG010000290.1 coordinate 178, forward strand.
AAGAAGAAACTCATCTTCAAACACAATATCAAGAGGAATATCCTCTGCTACCAGATCCTCGTCGCGAGGAGGTTCAGGCAACATGACAGATATTTCATCATTTGGATGCACCTTATAGTTAGGTTTGACATCATTCCCATTCACTTTGACGAACCCATCCCTGATCCCACTTTGCACCTTATTTCTGGTCACATTTGGCAATCGGTCCATCAAGAACTTGTCAATTCTTAGCAATTCCTGACCTGCATCTACTTTAATCTGATGATGCTCATAGAGGTCTTGTTCATTATCGCTTGTTTCCTCGATCATGGACGTAAATTTAACTGATGGAGAATCTTCCAACCCCGCTCGAAGAAATCAATCACCCTCTATTAGAGGAAAAGGAGATCCGTTTGTATGTCAAACGAGACGATCTCATTCATCCTCAGATTATGGGTAATAAGTGGAGGAAATTGAAATATAACCTACTCAAAATGGAAGAGAAGGGGCTTAAGCAACTTTTGACTATGGGCGGAGCCTTTAGTAATCATATAGCTGCCGTGGCTGCAGCAGCACATAAGAACAAATTAACTGCATTAGGCCTCATACGAGGGGATGAATTGAATAATCAAAGCAATGAAACATTGGCTAGAGCAAGCGAACTAGGAATGCAGTTTGATTTCCTTGAGAGAGGTATCTACCGAAAGATGCGAGAAAACCCAGAAGCAATCGTAAGTCAGTACCCTGATCACTACTTTCTCCCAGAGGGAGGGACCAACGACCTAGCGATTCAAGGCTGCACTGAAATTATCCCAGAAATCAATGCCCCATTTGATGTTATCGTGACGCCCATAGGAACCGGTGGCACCATGGCGGGTCTAATAAAATCTAGTAATAAACTAGTACTGGGGGTAAGCTCCTTAAAAGGTTCTTTTATTCATAAAATGATTGCAGAGTTGTTAAATCAATTCGAAATACCTAACGCTAACTATCAGATCATCGATGACTATCACTTTAGAGGATATGGGAAAACTAACCCTCAATTGATCGACTTTATGAATTGGTTTAAAGAATACTTTGATATACCTCTCGACCCGATTTATACAGGAAAGAGCTTTTTCACCGTTTGGAATATGATTAAAACTGATAAATTTGAAAGAAATCTTGGAATAGTTCTATTACATACTGGCGGGCTACAAGGTATCTCAGGCTTTAATCGAAAAAATAAGAATATTATTCAATAAGACTTAATTTTAGAACAATTTGTCAGCGGTGAAAAAATTTGTGTTTATAGCGATCTCCGCCTTTTTTGTTATTGGGTGTAATATCGGCGATCTCGAATTCGATGATGTAGGAGCACCACCCATAACAGGGGTGTTTAGTTTTCCTTTGGGAGAAGCAAGGTATAGAATGGACTCAATCTTGAGCAAGCAAACAGGAGACTCATTAGGACTTACTCAAGACTCGACGGGACTGTATACCCTTGCCTATTTTGATACCATTACCTATAGTGCGAACAATGATTTTGTAGAAATCGCAGACATAGACACTGGAAGTGTAATTACAGCACCTGCATCTCCCGCAGGGGAAGCCAGAACAGTTTCTTTCGGGAATTCCTTTGATTTTAGCTACGACCCTCAAGGCGAAGAGACGCTCGAAGAAGTTTTTTACGAAACTGGTGAATTGACCATATCGACAACATCAGGGCTTGCTGGCTTACTTAGCTACAGTTATACCGTAGTAAACACAACCAATGTGAATACCAACAATTCAGTGGTACTCTCAGGAACGATCGATGGTCCTGGAAGTGACATACAAACACAATCACTAATCAATCATAAAACTAGACTTACGGGAGGTGCTAATACTTTTTCAATCATACTAAATGTTAGTGTGAATCTATCAGCAACGGATCAGTTGGAGGGCAATGAACAAATAGAATTTACTATTAGGTACAGCGATCAAACCTTCAATTTGGTATTCGGAAGATTTGGACAAGACACCATTCAAGTTGGGCAACAATCAATAGATCTGGATTTCTTTAGTCAGTCAGACAGAGAAGGCATCACGTTTGGTAATCCTCAAATGACTTTTGATTTTAGAAACTCGTTCGGTTTGCCTGTTCAAGTAGACTTTGGTGGTGTAATTGGAGATGACGGAGATGGACAGGTTATTCCACTAAGCGGAAGCATTGTGCGAAGTACGCCAGTTATTGAAGGCTCAGACGTTACATCCCCTTCAGCCAACACCCCCGCAGAAGTGACTCAGACAGTAATAGAAATTAACAATACCAATTCCAACATAGTCCAATTACTAGGTTCTGCACCGAATAGTTTAGTATTTGATATGGAGGGTTTATCGAATCCTGATGATGCAAACCAGCTCAATTTCTTTCAAAATACAAGCGAGATCACTGCATATGTAAGTATGGAAATACCGATGGAGATTCAGCTTGAAAATCTTCGAGAAACTGGAACCTTTGACCTAGACGGCATAGACATAAAAGAAATAGATTCCGCCTTCATCCGGGTTGTAACCATCAATGAACTGCCGTTTGCAGCTGTTGTCGATCTTGCTATCAAAGATGCCGACAGTACGACCTTATATACTGTGGCAGAGAATCAAATTATGGTTGCTCCATTTATCAGCGTCACAGGCGAAGTAAATGATCCCAATGGGGTTACAGCTGATATCCCTTTGTCTCCCGAAGGAGTAGATGCACTTGCAGAAGCTTCATTTGTGGAAATAACCTTGATCTTAAACACGCCCCCGAGCCAGACATCCAGAGATATTTATGTCAAAATTCGCTCAGACTATGAAATATTGGTCAAAGTAGGTATTGGTGGAAAATTGAATCTGGATCTATAAATAGATGAGAAAAATCCTAGTCACCCTACTCTTCACTCTTACATTCCTCTTCTCACAAGGGCAAACAAGTGTTTCGTTCCAGCATCTTGGAAATGCAACTTTTCAAAATAATCTACTCAATCCTTCGCTTATTCCAGAAGGAAAGTTCTTTCTCGGTTTGCCTGTACTATCAGGAATTCACGTGCATGTAAACAACAAGGTGAGCTACAATGAAACCTTTACCAAAGAGGCCGGAGTAGTTAGCATTGATATGGATAAGGTCATTAGCAATCTTCAGAACCAAAATATGCTAAGTGCTCATGCGAACATAAATCTGCTTCACCTTGGGTTTAAAACCAAAAATGGTGTACTACTAAGCTTGACTGCCAACGAGAGAATTGAAGCCGATTTTTTATACTCCAAAGAGTTGGTTGATTATGTTTTTAATGGAAACACAGGCTTCCTCAATGAGCAAGTAGAGGTTTCAAAGGTAGGAGCAGTTGCCAATCATTTTAGAGAATTTGGTCTGGGTTTGGCTGCTCCAATAAATGAGCAACTAACCATTGGATTTAGGGGCAAGTTTTTGATCGGTTTTGCAAATGCCAGTACGCCCGGGAATTTCAGTGCCAATTTAGAAACTGACGGTGAAGCATTTCAAATATCCGCTGACTGGAAGAATGCAACACTTAGAACATCTGGATTTGACATCTATAGTGGAGATGAAGGCGATTTAGGATCGCATTTAGCCTTCAATGGTAATACAGGTTTTGCGCTTGATCTAGGTGGTACTTACAGGCTCAATCGATATTACACCATTACAGGATCAGTCAGAGATTTAGGCTTTATCAATTGGAACGAAAACATTAAAAATAGAAGTCTAAACGATACGACATTTAGATATAATGGAGTTGATATATCAGAACTTGATAACATCCAAAAAACGTTGGAAGACTCCCTCATAAGTAAGTTTAAACCCACTGAAAATAATGAAACCTATAGGAGTTGGCTACCAGTTACTGCCAATGGTAGCTGGATATATCACTATACTCCCAATTTAGATTTTTACGCAACTGTGGGTGCACGGTTGATTCAACGTCAATTTAAAATGCTTTACGGTGGGGGTATGACCTACAAATTTGGAAAAGCTTTTACTGCCTCTGCCAGCGCTACAAAACTCCCTCAACAGTTCTTTAATCTTGGCGCAGCAATAACAGCTAAAGGCGGTCCAGTACAGATGTACGTTGCTGTAGATCAAATTATTAATTTCTCAGTTCCTGACGCAAAATCACTTGATTTTAGATTTGGAATAAATTTCATTTTCAATAAGCGTCAGTCTAAGGAATCAAAGAGTTCTCTTTCTGGGGGCAGTACACTCAGTGGTGCTCGCGGGCTTGATACAAATGCTTTCTTAGGTCAAAAGGTGAAGACAAAAAAGAGAGAAGGTATTTACTCGATAATAAAGAGGCAAAAAAGAAGAGAGCTTAAGAACAAACGCACGCAAAAAGAGGGTGGAGTCCGTACAAAAAGCCTAAATGGATTGTCTGGAAAGAAAAAGGCTGGTAGCGAATAGATACGGCCAAACCTAAGTATTGCAATATCAGAACAAACTTCTTAGGATTTCACTAAGTTTTGAATAAGACTGAACGCTAATCCCAAATTGATCTAAGTCTTTAGCTTTCAGATTGTGCTTAGAAATAAAAATCTGACTAAAACCTAGCTTCTCGGCTTCATTTATCCTATTCTCGATTCTGCTAATAGGTCTAATTTCTCCCCCCAAACCTACCTCAGCAGCAAAACAGACATCTTCATTTATAGATGTATCTTCAAATGACGAAAAAATGGCCGCACAAATAGCAAGGTCCAAAGCGGTATCCTGCACCTTCAGTCCTCCAGCTATATTCAAGAAAACATCTTGCGTACTTAGTCTTATACCAAGTCGCTTCTCCATTACAGCTAACAGCATAGTCAGCCTTTTGTAATCATACCCCGTCGTGCTTCTTTGTGGATTGCCATAACTGGTAGGACTCACTAATGCCTGCGTTTCCAAAATCAGTGGCCTGTTTCCTTCAAGGGTAGCTCCTAAAGCAATCCCACTCAGGCCTGGCTCACGAGGCGATATTAGTATCTCCGATGGATTGGTAACTTCTCTCAGGCCATTCGCATTCATTTCAAACATACCCAATTCAGAGGTAGATCCAAATCGATTTTTAATGGTTCTCAGTATGCGATAGGAAAGGTGTCGGTCACCCTCAAATTGCAGAACCGTGTCAACCATGTGTTCCAACACCTTTGGTCCTGCTATAGCACCATCTTTATTTACATGACCAATGAGGAAAATCGGAATCCCTTTTTGTTTTGCAAACTTCATCAATTGCCCAGTACACTCTTTTACTTGAGATATTGAACCAATTGCAGACTCTACTCTATCGGAGTGAAGTGTTTGAATAGAATCAATAACAAGAATGTCTGGAGAAATACTTTCTGCCTGTCTCAACACCTCCGACAAGCTGGTTTCTGCATATAAGAAGCAGTTTTCAGCAGTGGTTCCGATTCTATCGGCACGCATCTTAATCTGCTCTGCACTTTCCTCTCCAGATACATACAGCGTTTTTTGCGGAATGCGAATAGCCATTTGCAGCATCAGTGTTGACTTCCCGATTCCAGGTTCTCCTCCAACCAGTAC
>JABSPG010000291.1 GCA_013214445.1 Ekhidna sp.
GCCTCTCCATTTTGGAAGAGCTACGGAATCATACGAAGCGGAGCATATTGATCAGCTCAGTCCACAAAGTCTTGGTTCGTTTGGAGCAGAAAAACCTACTGAAGTCATTTATGGGTAACCCTACTGCCGAAAGAGGGGGGCGAGCTAAAAAACTCTATGAGTTGACCAATGAAGGCAAAGAAGCATTGGAACAAACCAAAACCATTCGTGACAACATGTGGTCAGAAATCCCCAGTGTGCAATGGAGCAAAAGCTGAGAAATCCGCCCAAGTGGGTGCAGAAAGTACTTTCACTCGTATGCCATGAGGATCTATTTGAAACAGTAGATGGAGATCTTTTTGAGCTTTATCAAAAACATTTTCGCAAATATGGTAGCGTTGTGGCCACTGTTTTATACTTCTTCAATATGCTCCAATTTATGAGACCATTTGCATTCAACACGCCACAGTTCTATCGGGGACTTTATCAGAATTACCTACGGGTTATCCTGCGTAACATGAAGAGGAATAAGGGAATTTCTGCTATGAATGTGATAGGAATGGCGCTTGCATTTGTTATAAGCAGTGCCATTTTTGCCTACATCGCTCACGAGTTGAGCTACGATCGGTATCATCCCAATGGTCAGCGAGTTTATCGTGTTACTTATCACTTCCAAAATAGTAAAGGTTATGACATCCACTGGGCACGCATGGTGCAGGACTGGGTCAATGGAATGGAAGACGAATTTCCAGAAATTGATAAACTGGTACGGTTTCAATCGTTCCGTACGCGAGACATTCACATTGGGGAAAACAACTATCGAGAAAACTTCTCCTATGCCGTAGATCCTGAAGTGTTTGAATTATTTGATCTGGAGGTACTAGAAGGAAGCAAAGAGCTCTCACTTCGACCTTATACGGTGGTACTTACAGCGACTGCTGCCAAAAAGTACTTTGGAGAAAAGGAGGCCTTGAATAAAACTATCGAAATCAAGAACGATTTAGGACAGAAAGAAAGCTACAAGGTCACAGCCATCATAAAAGATCCCCCTGCAAATACGCATTTGCCGATTCACCTGCTGACAAGCATCAACAGCGAAAGAGAGCGCAAAGGATGGGCATATACCTACATTTTATTGAAGGAACAGGCTAAGATTTCTTCCATAGCGTCAAAAATAGAAAATTACGTGGCGTCACACCAAGAACTTGAAGCAGGCGAACATTTGAAGGTACATTTTCAGCCTTTGCAGGACATCCACTTACATTCCAACTTGAGCAGAGAAATTACAGCAAATGGCAGCATAACAAACCTGATGATTTTTGGATTGGTGGGGATTTTTTTGTTAGTAGTTGCCTCAGTGAATTTTATAAACCTGGTCATGGTACGTTCCATGGATAAAGTAAAAGAGTTTACTTTAAGAAAAAGCCTCGGTGCGGGAAAAGGAGAGGAAAGAATCTATGTCACGTTGGAGTCTTTTATTTTTTGCTTCTTCAGTGACGCACTGGCAGCAGGGGTCTTTTATCTAGGATTGGATCAATTCCAGGAATTCTTAGGTCATCCATTGGTTTTTAGCCACAGCGCATTGATGCTGTTTTTACTCATCTGTATGCTGTTTATTTCAGGACTTTCAGCATTTATGAGTACCATGCCATTGAAGAAGCTATTGAAGAATCCTATTCCATCGTCTTTTGCAATTGGCGGCAGCCAAAGAGGGGACGCGATGAGATTGCTATTGGGACTCCAGTTTACCACGGTTTTGGTGCTGGTCGCGTGTATGATTACCATTCAAAAGCAGTTCAACTATATGACTAATAAGGATTTGGGATTCGATAGCGATCAAGTAATGGTCTTCGGTAACAATAGCAGGGCTGTGATGCGAAAATATGACTTACTTAAGACAGAGCTATCGAAGTTTCCTGAAGTGAAAGGGGTCAGTGCTGTGATGGAGATGCCTACAGTGGCAATAAAAGATCGTGGGCCTGTGAGTTTGCTAGATGACCCTTCCAAATCTGTGTCAGCCGATATTCAGGTAATAGATATCAATGGGTCAGACCTGCTTGAGATGGAATTTGTGGCAGGGGAGGGTCTGCCTGCTTATCTTGTTGAAAAGTCAGATTTGCCAGACTCTTTGGTTTGGAAGGACTTTGGAACCAAACCTCGAGGATATATCATCAACGAATCCCTAGCCAAGGAACTAGGGTTGGTACATCCAAAAGAGGCTATTGGCAAAAAGGTCAATTGGTCAATTGGAGAAGTCGGGTTAAGTTACGGACCTATTGCGGGGGTAATCAAGGACTTCCATCAGGAAAGCCTTGCAGAAGAGATCAGACCCTTGATTATGACTTATGAGCCCGTATGGCTCAAAAATATTCTGATAAAAACGAATACTTCAGACCAGTTTTTGTGGCATGATAAACTGGAGCGATTTTGGAAGGAGCGATTTCCTGAAGAGCCGCTGCAGCTCAGTTACCTAGATCAGGAGCTAAATACTGTGTATGAAAGTGAGAGCCGTCAGTTACAATTGATGACCCTTTTTACCTCCATTGCAGTGTTTATTGCATTTATGGGCCTGTATGTATTGATTATGTACACGATAAAAAGGCGATTAAAAGAGCTAGCGATTCGGAGGGTATTAGGTGCTAGGTGGATAAATGAAGTCATTCTTTTGGGAAAAAGCTATTTGACCATTACCATGGTTTCTATGCTGGTCGCATTTCCTTTGATTTATTGGATGATGCGAGAATGGCTCGCAGGCTATGCCTATCATATTGCCTTGAATGGGTCGAGTTTTCTGTTAGCTGGCGCATTATTACTGCTTCTTCTTGCAGTCACATTGACATATCAGGTTTTGAACAATGCCAAGAGAAATCCTGCAGTTACACTGTCTACAGAATAAGCTTGCACCAGAACATTATTGCTTGCTGAATTCTCCTTAACAATAGCGATGCGGAGCAGTTATCACTAAAACGATTCGCATGAATAGAGCACAAATGTCTACGACGCTAAAAATTGCCGCAGTGTATAACTTGGTATGGGGTGCTTGGGTAGTCTTATTTCCCAATCATTTTTTCGAGTTGGTAGGAATGGAACCTCCTCTTCACGCCATGATCTGGCAAGGGATGGGCATGGTCATAGGAGTATATGGTTTGGGCTATTGGTGGGCGGCACAAGACCCATTGACGCATTGGCCCATTGTGGCTGTTGGCTTTCTTGGAAAGATCTTTGGCCCGATGGGATTTGTGATGAATTACGCACAAGGAAACGTCCCGTTTGGATTTTTCTATACGCTCATCACCAATGACTTCATTTGGTGGGTGCCATTCTTTCTCATCTTACGTGGGGCATACAGAGAGGAAAGAATTCAGTTGATATGAAGAAGAATCTAAGCCTATATCTTCAGGCAGGTTTTTATGTCTTTGCAGGTTTCAATCATTTCTTCGATCCGGATTTCTACTATCCGCTTATTCCGGAGTATTTTGGATCTTTAGTACTAATCAATATTGCGGCAGGTGTCGTTGAAATAGTGCTTGGACTAGGGCTTCTTTTCCCATCCATGCGCAAGTTGGCTGCCTTTGGCATTATTGCAATGCTAGTAGCTTTTATTCCTTCACACGTTTATTTCATTCAGATTGGAAGTTGTATTGAGGATGGTTTGTGCGTTCCGCAATGGGTCGGTTGGCTCAGGTTAGTGGTCATACACCCCCTTTTGATAATCTGGGCATGGTCCGTTAGAAAGGGTTAATTTTTATGCGAGGCTAGATAGGGGCTTGATGCTTGTCATGTTGTTCCAGCATTGACACTTATCACAACAGTGTTGCTACTGGTAGTGTGCAATTAGAAACGTATGGTTTCTTGAAGTGTCTATAAAAACGCATAACTTAGTTTCAACTACGTACTACGCCCTTGAATCACTCTTTTGCGCTTTTGCGCTCGCTTATGTTCGTTTTGTTGCTGGTCTCATCTGGCCAGTGCAAACTCTACGGTCAAACGGGAGTAGACAAATTCATTGATTGGTTCACCATTCATCCCAATAAAAGAGTAGCAGCGTTAGACAGTACCATCTATCCAGCAAAAATCATTTTAGCGCCGCTAATTTCTTATAGCCCAGAGACCAGCATCGCTCTTGGCGTAGGAGCAAAGTGGCTTTTCAAAATGAGGGGATCTGGCGATGAGACAAGGACGTCTAATATGCCGATCTCATTGAAATATACATTTAAAAATCAATTCCTATTATCATCAGGGTTCGAGGTTTTTTCTCCAGGAGAGAAATGGATGCTCACTGGAAATGTCGACGTGAAGAGGTTTCCCAGATTCTACTATGGTGTAGGTAGAAATACACTCGAAAGGGATGAGGAGGAGTACACGTTCAACCAGCTGCTAATAGAACCAATTCTGCTCAAGCGTCTTTTTCATCGCTATTTGTTCCTTGGTGGAGGAATCCGGTACAATCGGATTAGTGGTGTCTTTTTTTCTGATCCGGAAGGAACGCTTGCATTAAGCGATCAGCTAGGTATTGATGGTTCTACTTCCGTGGCTTTGGAGGCTGCCATCGTTTTTGACAGTAGAAATAATATCTTGAGTGCGAATAGTGGCTGGTATCTGGAAGCAACCCACGGGGTATACAATACAGCCTTGTCGAGTGATTATGATTTCGAATTGACTCGTATAGATCTTCGGGGCTTTGTATCTCCTTTTAAACGGCGCAAGGATGTAATTGGCTTTCAAGTCAGGGCGCATTTATCACATGGAGATTTACCGCTAAACGAAATGGCTTTTTTAGGAAGTGATGAAATCATGAGGGGATACTACGAGGGACGCTTCATCGACCGCAACATGTTCATGGCTCAGGTAGAGTATCGCAGAGACATCAAAGGTAGATTAGGTGCGGTAGCCTTTGTTGGAGCAGGAGATGTGGCGGAACGGGTGGCGGACTTTTCTTTCTCCGATATGAAGCCTTCATTAGGGTTCGGCCTACGATTTTTGCTGGACAAGAGAGAAGATCTGAATGTTCGTTTCGATTGGGGATTTGGAGAAGGAACGGACAATTATTACCTAAATGTTGCCGAAGCATTTTGATCAGGACATCCAGGTGGTTTGTTTGTAGCTCCTTGTTCGAGATTTGTATTCCCTATTGACCATCCTAAGTTCATTTCCACTTTTGTATATCTGACGGTAGCCAAAAAGATGTAGGAGATCCTTGGCTAAAAAACGAGCTATTTTCCTATTAACCATGAGGGTAGACTTTTCCTTATCCATCCAATAAATACCGGGTAGTAAGACAAGCAATCGATCTAAGCGATTCTTTCTAAATGTTTCCGACAGTTTTAGAAATAAGGGCTTAATCCGTTTGATTTCAAAAAATCCATCAACACCTTGCGATTGGTAGAGTGGCTTAAAAATACGGCCAGTATGTCTGGAGCGTACCTCCTGACCCTCGCTGGTAGCCAACACTTCTTGCGATTTAATCTCCTGAAAGTTCTGAAAACCAGGTTTCATTTCAAATCGCTCTTCAGGACGGATGAGGTAACGGAAACGAATTTCGTAGGTGTGACGAATGTCTCGGGCGCTCATCCCCAGTTGGTGAAAGTAATGCTGGTAGTCTATGCTAGTGGCCGACAAAGCACCTGTAAAAACCATGGATAGAAGGATAAATGCTTCTGCATTTTCTTCTACCAAGAAAGAAATTTCCATCGTGGCTGTATTGCCT
>JABSPG010000292.1 GCA_013214445.1 Ekhidna sp.
CATTTCCCCATACACATGGATATTTTTGACGACCTCTCGACTATATGCTTTCAATCCACAATTGAAATCGTGTAGTTTTATGCCAGACACCATCCTGGTTACCCAATTAAACAGTTTTGAGGGAATGGTCTTCCCTAGAGGGTCATGTCGTTTCTTCTTCCAGCCAGATACTATATGCAGTTTTTTATCATTTATGAGACTCATCAACTCAGGAATCTCATCGGGACTATCCTGCAAGTCAGCATCCATGGTAATCACAATCTTGCCTTCAGACTGATCAAATCCAGTTTGAAGAGCAGCAGATTTACCATAATTTCTATTAAACTTTAAACCCAATACCCGCGAATCCTTCTCTGCAGCAGCACAAATTGTCAACCAGGAAGCATCCGTACTTCCATCATCCACTAGTAGTACTTCAGCTGATATTTCATTTTCTTCTACAACGCGAAAAATCCATTCCAGCAGCTCTGGAATGGATTCTTCTTCATTATATACAGGTACAACGACCGATAAATCTTTAAGCTTCAAGTTCAGGTTCTTTCTTTTTGATAATTGCTCCACTTATTAGTGATAGAACTGCATAAATAATCAATCCTATTCCAAATCCTTGCAGTTGACCACCAATTGACATTCTTTCTAGCGTATCTGTTCTGGTTTTTTCCAGTGCTTCATCCATCTGGTCTTCTGGCATACCAAAGTTCCGCATCATGGATTCTGCATTTTCAACAGATTGATCTGCTAATAATTCAGGTAATTCAGGATCAATGACATTGTACAGCAAAATATTAAATACCAAAGCCAAAAGACCTGTTACCACAAAGACTTGCATTGAATAGACCTAAGCCTTTCCGAAATCCATATATCCACCAATTTCATTTCGGTGTTGAATACCAAAATAGGCAACCAAACCAACAAAAACGAAAAACAATAGAAACATCCACATGGACACTAGCAGAGCGGGATCAACAATATATAGGAGTAGTGTGACAACAATGCTAATTACTCCCACAATTACACCAGATTTGATTGCGTGATTATTCATAATCTATTTAGGTTTTTTTCTTAAAATTATCGCAACAACGGGCGTAATCAAAAATGCAGAGAATAGTTTATTCCGAAAGGTCATTTGAATGAGCTGAGCGGGAGAGATTGACGCTATGGTCTTATACCGTTCCGCTAGCTCATCTTCACCCAATTCATCTCGATAGAAGGATTCATTCGACTTAATCAAAGCTTCAGCCCCTTGCTTATACGCATCCAAAATGGAAGAATCATAAATCATCATCAAGTAAAGCATACATGCAAATAGTAAGACAGCAGGAATAAAAACAATAAATCCAATACTTATGCCCTGCCAAAAATGCAAGATGCCATCATTCCTAAAATCCTTATACTCTTTTGCTGCAAAGAATATGAAAAGGAAGTACACTCCTAAATCAAACCAAAAATGGCGACTGTCTAGAAGAGGATTACTTCCAAAGTTCAGGGAAATAAAAAACAAACCAATCAAGAAAAGACTGCATAGAATTGAATACTTGATAGTCGGCTTAATCACTTATTTAAGGTTTAGATAGTTCTCGCCATTAACCGTTCCTAGTACTTTTCCAATCAGCTTTTGTCCCCAGAAAGGAGAGTTTGTAGATTTTGATAGATTGGTTTCACTATTCAGCACCCATGACTCTTCTGGAGACAGTACGGTCAACTTTGCTGGAGCACCCTCCACTATATGAAGGTCTTCCATTCCTAGAACTCTTCTTGGTCCATTTGTGATTTTCTCAACCAGCAACTCAAAAGGAACATCCTCAGTTAGCTTAAGCAAAGAAGAGTAAAATGTCTGTAGAGAAATTGAACCAGGATCAGCCAGATCAAATTCAAGATCCTTACTTTCAGAGTCTTGCGGTCTGTGATTGGAAACAATGGCATCAATAGTTCCATCTAGTATGCCATTTAGTAGGGCCATGCGATCGCTCCTCAGCCTGTAAGGCGGACTATTTTTATAGTTGGAATCAAAATTCCCAATATCCTTGTCTGTAAAAAGTAGATGATGGATTGATACATCACATGAAACCTTTAAACCAGAAGCCTTTGCACTTCTAATCAATTCAACAGCCCCTGCTGTACTCAGCTTTGAAAAATGAAGTGATCCACCGCTGAACTTCAGCAATTCAAGATCACGTCGAATGGTCACCTCTTCAGACAATGCTGGTTCTGCTCTCATACCTAACCTTGTACTCTCCAGCCCTTCGTGCATATGAGTATTCTTACTCAAATGAATATCCCGAGCATTTTGAATGATTGGGACTGAAATGGGGGCGGTGTACTGCAGTGCTTTGATCAATAATTCAGAATTCCATATTGGCAAATCTCCAGAAGAAAATCCAACTGCGCCTGCTGCATGCAAATCAAGAATCTCAGTTAAGTTTTTACCTTCATTAGCTTCACTTAATGCGCCAATTGCATGCAGATCTACTGCACCGGAAGAGCCAGTTGTCAAATAAGCAACATCAGCTTTAGTTTCCACCACAGGATTAGTAGATGGAACTAAACAAACGTCCGTAAAACCCGATAAGGATGCACAACGAGATCCTGAAATAATATCCTCTTTAAACTCAAACCCCGGGTCATTAAAATGAGAATCCAAGTCAAACCAACCAGGCGTCACCAAGAATCCATCCAAATCAATGATATCATCGGCAGTTTTCGACTGGAAAGATTCAATTATGCCATTTTGAATAAAAATATCAACCTTAGTGTTCTTGAATTCAGAACCCTGATCTACAACCGACAGATTTTTTAATAGAAGGCTCATTTAAAGAGTCTGTGCAGCAATGTTTCTGTGAAAATTAAAAGTAATGCCAAAATTAATGCATAATTCAATAAGCTTTTGGAATCATCCTCAAGCATACCAGCTAAATCAAAACTACCATCGGATTCAATAATACGCGCGTGCTTTTTATCTGCATACAGTTCCTTTAATTCATCTACATTAGGAAAATCCATTTTTGACTCTGATTTTGGCATATTCACTGATATTGATCTAATGGAAGTATCACCAAGAAATAGTTTGTAGAATCCTGGCTGCATATCAGACGGAATTTCAACTGAAAACCTATTCTGAGAATAATTGTATGGCGGCACAACTTCGAAATCATCGCCCACGAGCTTAATAACCCTCTCTCCAGTAGAGAGATTATCCAATTCTAGAATATTGCCAGGCGCTGAGTAGAGAGATACTTGCTTATCTACAGATGAGAAAGCTATTTGGTATAAAAGTGGCAAAAAAAGTGCATCAGAACCAAGACCACCAGCGTCTTTCAATAATGTATTAAAATAATAGAGGTTGCCCTTCTTAGCCAAGAATGAGCCACCATTCCTGTACTTAATAATTTCCTCAAAATCTCCGCTTACATTGCTAGCCATTGGGAATCGAGGTAATGGACCTAGCTCATCAAATTCATCAAAAACACCATTTAGTAAAGGGTGATTTTGATCGAAAAAAATTTCACTTTCCTGCTCTTCCGAATAAGTGATCTTCATGCCGAAAAAATCAGAGTACTGAGCATAGTCTATTTCGCCATCCGCAGGAAACACAACAAAAATGGCACTGCCAAACTGAGATTGCAAGCCTAGTGGAAGTCTCTCAATAGCATTTAACACAACTAAGTCAGCATTCTCAATTTCACGGTAATCAATATTAGAAGAACTAGAAGTCGTAACACTAAATAATTCACTATTCTCAAATACAGCATCAATAAGCCCCTCATCAGAATCATCGATTAAATAAATCGTAGGTTTCTTTTCTTTCAGAATAGTAAAAAGAAAGGAGTTATCGTATTCAACATTGTCTCCACTAATTTCTATCACAAAATTCCCTTCGATAGATTCCAATATATCAAAACTGACAGTATTAGCGTCATTAACATCCATGACTAATGAGCCTAGCTGCCTACCCTCAGAAACCAATTTAACTACCACTGAACCTCCTTCGAAATTCTCAGCAGACATTTCAATAGTTATGGTTTTACTCCCTGGAGCGGAAATACTCTTTGAAAGGTATACGGAATCCACATACACATTTGCTACAGCCTCATCTACTAAATAAATGATATTGACCTGACGAGTAGTATCCTCCACTAATCTCAACAGATCTTCTTTCCCATAACCTTGTAAGTCAGTAAAGACCACATAGTCAGATGCTCTGTACCTATCAAACTCTGCCAAAAGAGAAGCAATCTTTCTATTTTCAACACTAAATGCTCCTGATACCAAATCTGATTCTCCTAAGGAAAATCTATCATAATTGTCCAGAAAAACACCATTCCTGAAATTAAGCTGACGGGAAATCAACTTTAAATCATCTTCATTGCCCACTCTACTAACACTATAGGAATTGTCGAAATAAACTAGAATCCTACCATAATCCCCAACTCCTAGTACATTCCGAGTTATTAAAATGGCAATAACACATGTACAGATAAACAATGCAGTACGAGTAGCTAGTATCAATAGCTGTTTAAGACGAGACTTACGTCGCGACTTTGTACTTAAAGAAAAGATAAAAGGGAGATAGGTAAACAACTGACGCTTTGCACGCCTAAAGTCGAACAAATGAACAACAACTGGAATAGATAGAAACAGTAGTAATAGAAAAGTTGTATTCAAAATACCCAAGTCATTTGTCAGGAGTTAAAACGAAATTCACTTCTTCTTGTTGGCAAGGAACAAAAAGACATAAAAAAAGGGATACTATTTCTAATATCCCTTTGATAAAAACTGGCAACGACTTACTCTCCCACCTATTACGGCAGTACCATCAGCGCTGATGGGCTTAACTTCTCTGTTCGGAATGGGAAGAGGTGGACTCCATCGCTATAATCACCATAAAACTTGCCTCGACATATAGTCAGGACTTAATTTCTTGACATTAAACATGAAAGATTCACTTGAAAATTTTACGAACTTATCGAAACGCTTCAGAAAGTTTACGAGTAATTAGTACTGCTCAGCTTTGACATTACTGCCTTTACACCTGCAGCCTATCTACGTCCTAATCTAGAACATCTCTTAAAAGAAATCTCATCTTGTAGTGGGTTTCGCACTTAGATGCTTTCAGTGCTTATCCCTTCCCAACGTAGCTACCCAGCAGTGCTCCTGGCGGAACAACTGGTACACCAGCGGTTAGTCCAACTCGGTCCTCTCGTACTAAAGTCAGATCCACTCAAATTTCTTACGCCCACAACAGATAGGGACCGAACTGTCTCACGACGTTCTGAACCCAGCTCGCGTGCCACTTTAATGGGCGAACAGCCCAACCCTTGGGACCTTCTCCAGCCCCAGGATGTGACGAGCCGACATCGAGGTGCCAAACCTCCCCGTCGATATGAGCTCTTGGGGGAGATCAGCCTGTTATCCCCGGAGTACCTTTTATCCTTTGAGCGACGGCCCTTCCATACAGAACCGCCGGATCACTATATCCTAGTTTCCTACCTGCTCGGCTTGTAGGCCTCACAGTCAAGCACCCTTATGCTATTGCACTCTGCGCACGGTTACCAAGCGTGCTGAGGGTACCTTTGAAAGCCTCCGTTACTCTTTTGGAGGCGACCACCCCAGTCAAACTACCCACCACACACTGTCTCCCTTTCGGGGTTAGGCATCAGATAAATAAAG